>NZ_BFBR01000005.1:130876-270876 GCF_003112735.1 Candidatus Phycosocius bacilliformis | reverse complement strand
TTGGTCCCTATCTACCGTGGGTGTCGAGACTTGATAGGATTTGTCCCTAGTACGAGAGGACCGGGATGAACATACCTCTGGTGGACCAGTTGTCGTGCCAACGGCACAGCTGGGTAGCTAAGTATGGACTAGATAACCGCTGAAGGCATCTAAGCGGGAAACTAACCTAAAAACGAGGTCTCATTGAGAGCCGTGATAGACCATCACGTTGATAGGCCAGGTGTGGAAGACCCGCGAGGGTTGAAGCTGACTGGTACTAATCGCTCAATCGCTTGATCCTACGATCTCATACGCAGTGAAGACTGCGCCGTTCTTCGGCACTTAACGTGCCATTCCAGACGATGTCAGAACAAGATACGAGTGCATTCCGCCGACCTGGCGGCTATGCCGGGGGGTCCCCACCCGATCCCATCCCGAACTCGGTCGTTAAGTCCCCCAGGGCCGATGGTACTGTGTCTCAAGGCACGGGAGAGTAGGTCGCTGCCGGGTCTGCCGAATGCATTGGTATCTTGAAACAACCTTCCTTTAACAGACGATGTCAGATCAGACCTTCCCATACCACTTGTCGCGGGGTGGAGCAGCCCGGTAGCTCGTCAGGCTCATAACCTGAAGGTCGTAGGTTCAAATCCTGCCCCCGCACCCAAGTGTCCTGCCAGCCCCGCCAATGCGGGGCTTTTTTGCGCTTGGGCCACTGATTCCTGACAAGTGAACGTCGCTCCTTTGCTGGTTTTGGGTGTGGTTCCCATGCATCCATGAAATCAAATTCGATCTTATTGGGTGAACAACCGCTTTTGGCTCGCTACAAGGGTGAAAAATCTCTCGAATCAATTTACGCGTTAGCGTAATTGGTGTTTGCTACTGAACGAACATGGGCTTACCCAAGCCAATGACTTGGTCTCTGTCTTTTTCCGATAAATGGTAGCACTGCAGCCGACGTGTGGTGAAATAAATAGTCAAGCGGTATTCCGCGCCGGTCCGTAACACTTCCCGCCACCAGAAGTGCCAACAGCCGAATAACGGGCGATTTAACACAGGTTGGTATCCCGCTAACTGATTAGTTGCAACGCAAAGGGGTAAAGGTACTGCTTAATGAATGATAGTGAAGCGCATCAAGAACATCCTCAGGATTCCGACAAACTGAATGTACCCATCTGGCTTCGGGCAACCCTCGAAGACGCAAAGGACCTTGATTTTGAAGCGCCATTGACCGGATCGATCTCGGCTGATTGCCACGAGTTGAGTGATTTATATCGCGCGAGCTGTCAGCGCGGCGACGAATCCGCACCGCAGGACGAAACGGCGTCGAACCGAGTGATGACGATGCTCTCCTCGATTGCCGGTTTGCACCTCAAGCCCAATGAGCGAAATGAACCATTTGGCCCCATGGTGATATTCGCGGATGGCAGGAGGTCTGCTATCACTTCGGATTTTCGAGCGCATGTTGAACTGCTTGCTGACCTTGCAGTTCGTGCGAAGAACTGTGTGCTTCGGGCACGACTCTCGGACGTTTGTTGGCTTCTTGAAAGGAAGCGGGGAACATTAGCGGCGGCAGCGATCTCCGCCTACGTCGAAATTGTTGAAAAGACTGAAAGGGGTGAGCTCAAGTATCGCTTCGCTACGGAGGGCGGAGCGTTGACGTCCGGTGCCTGCGACTATCTTCGAAGAGCTTTGCAGATTGGGCGTGCTATTGGCTGGGATAAGCCCGAAACAGTTTCTGCTAGGGAGCTCGTTAGGCGTATTCGCGAGCAAGCGATTGCAGCGCGCGCACTCGTTCCTATTCATTGGTTCTGTGACCTCGACCTTGATTTCGCCATTTCCGATCCTGCCGCGATTGGCGAGGCAATCGAAGGAATGCTGTTACAACCGCTGCCCGACGAAGCGAGTCCACACATCGTCGTCGATCTCTGGAAACTTGCAGCGCGAGCATTCCACATCGCCAGACGCGAGAGCGACAAGAATCGTTGCCTCAGCGAAGCTGCCGAAAAGCTGGTCGCAGTGTCTCAAGAGACGAAGGGATCGGCGATGCTAGCGGCGCACTTTCTTAGTTCTGCTATCGCTCAACTTCATGGTCTCCCCGGTAAGAAGGACAGGCGCACAGAGCTTCGTCAGCGGTTAATTGACCTACAGGCTCAAGTTCCTGAAGAGATGTCTGTATTTTCTCAGGAGCTCGATCTTCGAGAAATTGAGGAGATAGCCCAAGAGATCGTCGGACAGGCCGATCTATTCGATATGCTTTTTATTTTTGCTGATTTGGAGAAATCTCCCGACCCAAAAAAGCTGGCTGATGATGCGGTCGAGACTATCCAACAACATCCGATTTCATCATTATTTGGAGCAGCACACTTGGATCGCTTCGGGAAGGTTATAGCTCGGACCCAAAGCGCTGGGATAGGCGAAGGTAGCGCCCGCTCAGCAGCATTTCATCGCATCGTGCAAGCTGAAGAAATTCGAAGAAAGATTGTTGCATTTGGAATGATCGAGCCCGCGCGCCGCTTGATAGCTGAACAACATTATTTGTGTGACGACACATTCGCATGGCTACTACAACACAGCCCTTTCGTCCCATCTGATCTCATCGCGACATTCGCGCGAGGCTTTTTGCGGTTCTTCCAAGGTGACTTTGTCAGTGCGGTTTACATATTGACGCCGCAACTTGAAAATTCGCTTCGTCACATACTGAAAGGCAACGGATACGACCTGACAATATTCGATGATGCGACACAGACGCAGCAAGATCGAACGATTTCTTCATTGTTTGAGCAGATGCGGACTGAGCTGGAAGGGGTTCTTACAACGGAAATTGCTGGCGATATCGAGCGTCTGTTTCTCAATAAACCAGGGCCTCATTTGCGGCACGCAGTTGCCCACGGATTGATGCATGACGGAGACCCCTACGGGTCTGATGCGATATATGCATGCTGGTTGATATTTCGGCTTTGTCTTCTGCCCCTCTTTCCTTACAGCAAAGAATTGAAGTCTACGGAAGCGGCGATGCTATTTGGGTTGTCAACTTCCCATCCTAAGCCATAGACCACCTTTAATCTTTCCCATAGTCCAATAATTCTTATTGTCATTGAGGTCGGAGGTCAGTCTTTGCAGGTCGGAACTTTTCGGTGTGGCGCATCGCTGCCCGTTTAGACATCTGATGATGTTGCCTGCACGAGCCTTAAGCTGAAAATGCGCGCAGGTGACGCGCCATTCGGAGCGCTCAATCTTGTCTTGAATCTTTGCCTTCGCTGAACCTTGGTAACGGGCAATCTCAACCACTAGACCCATCCCAAAACCCGAACGCGTGCGGCGGTGATGTGGTGGGGCTGTCAGTCCAGCTCAAACCTCACGCCGGCCTTGATCAACGCAGTGGGCGAGAGGCCAAACATCTTGTTGAACGCAAAGCTTAAATGCGCCGATGACGCAAAGCCTGCGGCATAGGCGGCCTCTGTCAGGCTGTGGCCAAGGGCAAGGGACTTGGCCACGCTGGCCATGCGACGCCATATGCGGTAGCGACGAAAACACACCCCGGCTGTTTGCTTAAACAAGGTGCGGCAGTGAGATGGCGAGAGGCCGCAGGCCTGTGCCAAGTCCGCAAACTGGGCGAAGGCATCGGGGTGTTGGTCCAGCATCCGCAAGCTGTGGGCCAAGCGCGGATCGGCTCGCCGATGTTGCGGCAGGTCAAGGGCGGCGCAGAGATCATCCAGTCGGCCCTCTTGGCTCAGCACAGCCTTGAGCCTGTCGCCCGCAGCCTCAAGGCGCGCCTCATCAAGGCTGGTAAAATCGTCGCTCAAGGCATCCAGATAGATAAAGGCCATCTTGGCCCGGCTTGTGAGATGATGCAGGCGTCCGGGCCTGATGAGGGCTATTGAGCGGCTGGCTTCGTCGGAGCGCGCGGAAGGCCCGTCCAGATAAGTCAGACTAAAGGGCTGATCGAGACCCAAAGCAATCACGGCAACCGCGGTACGATGGGGGGCGAGATCCAAGCCGGGGCCAACATAGGCTGCACGTGCACCAGCCATCATGATGCGCGCAGGCGTTTCATGAAAGCGCGGCGGCTTTTGTGTGTCTATCCTGTCTGCATGACCCATATTGATCTCCACCACGCACCGATTTTTCTCGCCCTGATCCTGGCCCTCGTGATGGGACTGGGTTCAATCGTCGCACCAATTCGCGTGACGCGCCAGTTTGACATTGTAACCTTGACGCCAGCAGGTCGAAACGAGGTGCGCGCCGTTTATGGCGGGTTTGGACTGGCCATGGCGGCCATGTTTGCAACCGCCTTGCTGCAGCCAGACCTGCGCAGCGGCATTTGCCTGACCGCCGCAGCCGCTTTGGCGGGCATGGGCGGCGGCCGACTTCTTTCGGCCGGAATTGACCGCCAGATTGGCCGCTTTCCCCTTTTCTATCTCTGCCTTGAAGTTATTCTGGCGGGGCTGTTGTTCTATGCGGCCAAGATCGGCTGATCGCTTGGCTAAGGGGACCATCCAGGTCCATGCCACTTCAGCACTGACATGTGCTAAGGGCAGCATCGCTGCAGGTTGGGTTAGGCCCGCCAAGCGGCGACCATGACAAAGGCCAAAGGGATCAGTGCTGCACAATCCACCAGCGCGATGGTGCGCAAGGGGCCAGCAGGGGCTCCAGCCTGCACATAAATGAGCAGAAAGCCAACAATGCTCATCCCAACAAGCACGCTGATGGCCCGCCGTGCGGCCGGATCAAGGCCCGCCAAGAGGCACGCAACGCACAACCCAAGAAACAGGGCACCGCGATGACGGATAAGGATGCCAAGATCACCGCCTGGAGCCACACCATAAAGCCGTGTCACCAAATCTGGCATCAATGCCACCGCCGCGGGCGCACCATGCACCACAGCAAGACTTAGCCACGCCAGTTTTAGTGCCACCTCCATCATTTCCTCCTCGGTTAAGCCCGACTTTAGCCGAGGAATTTGCCCGATGCTTTCATGAAATGACGGTTGAGGGGATTGGTCGTGTTTTTCATGTGAGTCGTTTGGCCATTTCGCTGGTTTGGCTCCAGCCCAGCTTTTCATATAAGGGCCGGCCGGCGGCGGTGGCGTGCAGGATTGCGTAGTCGATGCCGCGCGCGGCAAAGGCTTGGTCGGCGGCGGCCATCAGGCGCTTGGCAATGCCTTGGCCGCGCCACTCGGGCTCAACATAGACATTGAGCACATAGCCACGCCGATCATCGCTTGGATGGCTCGGGTGGGGCGGCCAGTCGATCACCATCAGGCCGATTCCGCCCACACTTTGTCCATCCTGTTCGGCCATCCAGCCAAAATAGCGCCCATCTCCCAGGCGTGGTTCGAGCCAGATGCGGAAAGAAGCCGTCATTTCCGCAAGCTGCGCCTGATCGCGCCCTGCCTCATGAAACATGCGTTCGCGATGATCACAGATGCGGTCGAGGTCAGTGGGCACGAGGGGGCGGAGGATCATGGCTTGAAGGCGGTCTTCCAACAATTGTCGTTTAAACGCAACACCTTGCACCCCTTGTTAGAACATGGGGCAGCATAGGACGGTGCCAAACTTTAAGATAGGCTCCCGCCCCGATCAAGACAGCGTGGGGTTTGACTGCAAACGGTATGGCGAGGTGGGATGTTGGAAACTTGAGGCAAGCCTCATGCCTCTAAGCGCCGTAAGGCACAGCCCCATCACCCTTCTAAAGCGGTGATCATTTCGACCCGCGTTGCGTGGCGACCGCCTTCAAATTCGGCACTCAAAAATGCGTCGACAATCTCAAGGGCAAGGCCCAGGCCGACAACGCGGGCGCCGAGTGAGAGCATATTGGCATCATTGTGCTGGCGGATCATGCGGGCGGAAAACGTATCAAGGCAGACCCCACAACGCACACCTTTGATCTTATTGGCCGCCATCATAATGCCTTGGCCAGTGCCACACAGCAGAATGCCAAAACGATATTGGCCATCGGCGACCAGCCGGGCAGCCTCGGCCCCGCGTTCGGGATAGGGCGTGCTTTCAGCGGTTTTGGGGCCGATGTCATCGACCTCCCAGCCTTGGGCAACCACATGATCGACAATCGCACGGCGCAGCTCAATTGCGGCATGGTCGCTGGTGATCACAAGGCGTCTGTCATGGCCCATCGCCCACCCCCTCAGCCGTGATGGCGGCCAATACTGGCCTTGATGCGTTCAAGGCTTGCGCCACGAATGGCCAGTTTATTGCCGTGATAGGCATGGCCCGGCAACTGGGCGAGGCCGGCGGCAAGCGCCAGCGCGCGGGCTTCCACCTCAGCCAAAGGCACCAGTTCGTCGAGATAGCCCGCAGTCACTGCGCCCTCTGGGTCGTAAATATGGGCCTGCACAACGGCTTTGGTCATATGCAGCGGATTGAGCCGGTCCTTGGACAATTCCAGCGCAAAAATCGGCAGCACCATGCCATTGATGGTCTCGTTCGCGCCGATCTTATAAGCCCCGCTGGCCCCCACGCGCGTGTCGCAGGCATGGAGCAAAAACACCCCCATGGCGATGGCATGGCCGGTACAGGCGGCAACCACGGGGAGCGGATTGCCATAGAGCCTGGCCAGCAGCAAAGCGCCGGCATCAAGGAGGGCAATGGCCGCTTCTGGCCCTGATCCAGTGAGAGCTTGCAGGTCAAAACCGCCGGAAAACCGGCCTTCACGACCCGATAGCACAATCGCCTTGGCCTTGGCTTCGGCTGCATCGAGAGCCTTGTGGATGGAGGCCACCATCGCCTGATTGATAACATTGGCCTTGCCGTCATCCATGCGGATCAGCGCCACATCCCCAATGAACTCAACCTGTGCACTCATGCCGATGCTCCTTAAACTTGCGGGTCAAACCCGATGCGGGGCGACTAGAAAAGATTACGCCAGCGGGGTCAACCACCGGCCTGTCTTGGACAAGGCGGTATCCGTGATTTGACCTGTCGGGGCTGGCTGTCTAATCCGGGCGCACAGACAATCGGGAGCAGTCGGCAATGGCAGGGCAGGGCGAACATATGGGTGATGGCGCAGAAAAACTCATCCTGCGGCGGCCTGATGACTGGCATGTGCACTTGCGCGATGGAGTGATGCTGGCCTCGGTGGTCAATTATACCGCCCGGCAGTTTGCCCGCGCCATTGTGATGCCCAATCTGGCCCCACCCGTGACCACAACTGAGCGCGGTGCGGCTTATCGGGACCGCATCTTGGCTGCGGTTGAGCCAGGCCTTGATTTCACGCCCCTGATGACCTGCTATCTCACCGATCACACCGATCCTGATGATATTGCGCTGGGTTTTGAGACTGGTGTCTTCACCGCTGCCAAAATGTATCCCGCCCATGCCACCACCAATTCCAGCCATGGCGTGACCGATTTCACCAAGATTTATCCGGTATTTGCGCGGATGGAGAAGATCGGCATGCCCTTGTTGCTGCATGGCGAGGTTACGGACAATCATGTCGATATTTTTGACCGCGAGGCGGTGTTTATCGAGCGGATCTTGTCGCGCATTGTGGCCGATTTCCCCGGATTGCGGATCGTGTTTGAGCATATAACCACAGCCGACGCCGTCGCATTCGTCGACAGTGCTGATCACCCCATCGCCGCCACCATCACGCCCCATCACCTTGATTTTAATCGCAATGCCATGTTCGAAGGTGGCATCAGGCCGCATTTTTATTGCTTGCCCGTAGCCAAGCGCGAGACCCATCGTCTTGCCCTGCGCAAAGCGGCAGTGTCGGGCTCGCCGCGCTTTTTCCTCGGCACGGATTCAGCCCCCCATGCCGTGGGTGACAAGGAATCCGCTTGCGGCTGTGCGGGTATTTTCAACGCACCTTTTGCGATTGAAAGCTATGCCAAGACGTTTGAGGAAGAAGGTGCGCTCGACAAGCTGGAAGGCTTTGCCAGCCTGTTCGGCCCGCGCTTTTATGGCTTGCCCGTCAATGAGACCCAGATCGTGCTGGAAAAGACCCCAGTCGACGTCCCCGCCCGCTTGGCTGCCGGTGGCACCCAAGTCGTACCCTTCCATGCCGGGCAAACTTTGGGCTGGCGTCTATGCGTGTAGGTGCCCAATAACCGGCGAATGAGCTGGCGGTTTTCGCCATTGCGGGAGGGACTGGTGCCACAGGCGAGGATTGAACTCGCGACCTCATCATTACCAATGATGCGCTCTACCACTGAGCTACTGCGGCATCCGGCACGGGCAAATGTGCGCCCACGTGCGTGAAGGCGCGCTGATACCCCGCTTACCCCTTTCTGAAAAGGGGTCTGACGCATATCATTTTCACATGAACGAATCGTTCCCGATCAAACCCCCGTCCAAGCCCCCCGCCAAGGGGGCAAGCAAGCCCAGCAAGGAAGAGCGGCTGAAGGCTGCTTTGCGCGACAATCTGAAACGTCGCAAACAGGCCGCGCGCAAAACAGTGGATGACTAAAGCGCATTTGCTTGGTTCAGAACCGCGTTGCGCGCTTAAATCTAACAGCACGGGCAGGCCTTGGCGTGATCCTCGGCCTGCCCTGTTTAGTCTCAGCGATTAAAACGCCTTTTTCAGCGTGAACACCATTTGCCGCGGTGCCCCAGCCAGCAGGGTCTGGCTGTCGCCTGAATTACCAAAGCCGTTTGAGCCAATGGTGGAGACATAGGCCTCATCACTGGCATTGGTGATATTGAGTTGGGCTTCCACACCTTTCAGCAGGCTTGCGTCTTCGAAGCGATAACCCAGAGTGATTTCCGCCAGCGTATAGGCATCAACCTGACCATTGGCCTTGTCATTGAGATACGTGAAGAAGCGCTCGCCGGTGTAGGATGCGCCCAGCTTGGCAAACACCGTCCCGTTGTCATACGCGATTTCGCCCTTCACCAGGATTTCAGGCGTATTGACCACTTTTTTGCCTTTGGTGGCCGCGATAATGGTGCCTGCACGATTGACGACATTGTCGGCATATTCTGACTGGTTCCAAGTCACTGAGCCGAACAGATCAAGGTCATCGCTCACTTGATAGACGCCCGCCATTTCAAGACCCAGCGAATTGACTGCGCCCACATTGGACAGAACCGGCGCATTACCGACAATCCCGGCCCCTTGGGAAACCGCCAGCAGGCGGTTCTCAAAGCGCACCGCATAGGCTGCAAGCGACGCCTGATAGCCATCACCGCGAACCCGCCAGCCCAATTCTGCCGTGGTGGATTCCTCGGGGTCCAGACTGCGGGCCACTTCATCCACATTGGCCTGATTGCGCGAGGCGAATGGCCCTGCGGTGGCAGCTGACACATAGGCTGCGACATTGCGCGACAAGGTACCAAACAGCTGGCTCGTCGGTGCCAGATCATAGGTGAAGCCAGCCTGTGGCAGGAAGGCTTGGCTGGTGCGCAGCTTGCCGGTGATGCCATTGGATGAGGTTGGGGCGGCATTATTGATCGTGACTGTGGCCACTTCATTGGTCACTTGCACCGACTTGAAGCCCAGATTGACTGTCAAATCATCGTTCACGGACCAATTGTCCTGTACCCAGAATTGCAGGGTGGTGGTGTCAAACTGATAGGCCCATTGGGTGAAGAAGGGATTGGTCATGAAGTCCAACGAGGGGCGGTTATTGGCCGCCCGTGCCAAACCATAGAAGCGGCGCGCCTGATCAAACTGGTTGGTCTCGACCCAGATGCCAGTGCTGACCTGATGGGCCCCCGCATCAATCGCCAGCGCTGCTGTCAGACCGGTGCGCGCAATGTCATATTCGGTGGTGCGTACGGACAATGGCGCGGGGGCGGTGATCGGACTGCCATTGCCGTCAGGAGCCCCAAGCGGGGTTGCGACATACGGGGTGAACCAGATGCCCTGACCTTCATTGGCATGATGGTAGATCTTGGCGGACAGATCGACTTTGGCCGTCAAAGGCGTCTCAAGCTTGAGATAAGCCAGATGATCTTTGCGCAGGCCGGACGCATCGAAATAGGCGTCATCCACCCTGGTGATCGGACTGGGATAGGTCGTGCCAGCCCCGGCATTGGTGACAGCTGCACCAGTTTCGCCGCGATTATTGGCAATATCGGCCAAGCGGTTGGCCAAGGCATAATTGCCCGAAACATTGTCCCACTTATAGCCCAGACGCCGGATCATCTCGAGACTGAGGTCTTGATAATCGTTTTCTGCCCGGTCCGACCAATTATACGCCGCTGTAAGCTTTGCCGCACCAATCAGCTGAACATAGGACAGATTGATCTGGTCCTGATTCTGCTCACCAACGCCTTTCCACTTATCCTGGCGGGTGGTGGCAAACGACAGCGCAGCCCTGCCACCGCCCAAAGCGTCAAGCGTACCCGTGTCGAGGCGACCGTAAGCGCGGGCTAAGGAATCGCTGCCGGAGGACAGATTGACCTGGCCGCCAAAATCTTCTCCGGCTGATTTTGAGGTAAATTGCAGTGTGCCGCCCAGATTAGAGGTTGAGGCTGTTCCAAGCGCGCCTGCCCCTTGGCTTAGGTCGACGCGGGCGATGTTCTCAGAAATGATCGCGCGTGAGATATGCAGACCATTATGATTGCCATAGCTCATGTCGCCCAGAGGAACGCCATCAAGGGTAAAACCCATCTGTGTTTGATTGAAGCCGCGCACTGAAATCCGCGTTGACCATTCATAATTGCCCAAAGCATCGGCCGATTGGAAATTGACGCCGGGCAGACGTTCAATCGCCTTGAGGGGGCTGATCCCAGGTGCGGCCAGCGCAATGACAGATGCGCTTACCGATTGGGTCTGGCGCGAACTGTTTGTGGCGTAAACCACGATGGTTTCAGCCTGTTGGGGGTCACTTGTGGTGCTGGTTTCCGGGCTCGACTGGGCAAAAGCCGGATGGGCTGCCAGCAGACTGGCCAGACAGGCAGAGGTCAGCAGGATGGTCTTGTTGGTCATATCAGTCCCCTTCGTTCGGATCGCATGTGGTCCAGAAGGGCGGCTTAGGCAGGCTCAATGACGAATGCGCGACGTCTGCGTGTCGCTTTCAAAAAGTTTGAGTTACAGCCCTGTTACACGTCCCCCAAAGCGACTTTTGGTTGATCTCCTGCCAAGCGGTCCGATTTGAGCGCATCTCCTGCATGCCATTGCCTTGAAAAAGCCGACGAGCTTGTCATAAGCAAAGACCCCGTTTCACGTGCCGGAACCTTTACCCCATGGATCGTATTGCCCTTGTCGGCGGGACGCAGCTTAAAGGCTCGATTCCCATCTCCGGCGCCAAGAATTCCGCCCTCAAGCTGCAGGCTGCCAGCCTGTTGACCAGTGAGCCGCTGGTGCTGACCAATATGCCGGAGCTGGCCGACACACGCTTCATGGTGGAGCTGTTAGAGCAATTGGGCGTGACCTGCTTTTGGCCTAAGGCCAGCGGGCGTCTGTCCATGCATGCAGAAGACATCACCAGCACGATTGCGCCCTATGATCTGGTGCGCAAGATGCGCGCGACCTTCAATGTATTGGGCCCACTTTTGGCCCGCGTTGGTCACGCCACAGTGTCGCTGCCCGGTGGGTGCGCGATCGGGGCCAGACCTGTCGATTTGCACCTGAAAGCCTTTGAAGCCATGGGGGCCGATATTGTCATCGAAGGCGGCTATGTGAAGGCTGCTGCCTTACGCGGCCTCAAAGGGGCCAAGATCGTATTTCCCTTTGTCTCGGTGGGCGCGACTGAACATGCCATGTTGGCCGCCACTTTGGCCAAAGGCGAAACCGTGTTGGAAAATGCTGCACGTGAGCCCGAGATTGGCGATATTGCCCATTGCTTGGTGGCCATGGGGGCCAAGATCGACGGGATTGGGACATCGACCTTGCGTATTCAGGGTGTGGATGAGCTCAAAGGCACGACTTGGAGCGTCATCCCCGACCGCATTGAAGCGGGGTCTTATGCCTGTTGTGTAGCTGCAGCCGGGGGCGAGGTGACACTGACCCATGTGGTGCCGGAAACCATCTCCTCGCTGATCGACGTCTTGCAGCGTGCCGGGGTTGAGGTTGAGGTGGGTCCAGATTGGGTGAAAATCACCCGTGATCCCGCCGTGCCAATCAAGCCAGTGGACATTGACACCCAGCCCTATCCCGGCTTCCCAACCGATACCCAAGCTCAAGTCATGGCCCTGATGACCCGCGCCAATGGGGCGTCGATTTTCCGGGAAAATATTTTCGAGAACCGCTATATGCATGCTCCGGAATTGCGTCGTTTGGGGGCCGATATCTCGGTGCGCGGTTCTGAGGCGGTGGTGCGCGGGGTTGACACCTTGCGCGGCGCGCCGGTGATGGCCACGGACTTGCGCGCCTCGGTTTCACTGATCATTGCTGGCTTGATGGCCGAAGGCGAAACCATTATTTCGCGGGTCTATCACCTTGACCGCGGGTTTGAGCGGTTGGAAGCCAAATTATCCGGCTGTGGCGCGCAAATCCGGCGTCTGTCGGGTTCGGAGGAATAAGTGGTCCACGCAAAGCTGCGGCTGTTGGCGCAAGACGAGGCAGACCTGCCAATCCTGTCGGCTGCGGTCCAGGACGGCATTTTCAAGGTTGCCGATGCGACCTGGACGCCGGCGAAACGGCGCTTTGCCATCAAATTGCAGCGCTTTGTCTGGGAAGCTCCGCCGCGCAAAGGTGCTGGCCAGCGCGTCTGGGCGGTTTTGTCGTTTGAGGGCATTCTTGCTGTTCAGGCGCGTAAAGTGGCCCAAAGCCGCCGCGACGCGTTTGCCAGCCTGTTGGCCATCCTGTTTGAACCCGGTGAAGCCCCCGGCGGCAAGCTGCGCTTAAGCTTGGCCGATGGGGGCGAGATCGTACTTGAAGCCGAATGTATCGACATCACATTGGCTGATCTGAGTGAACCGCGCGAGGCCGTCGCCCGCCCCCGCCACGACCTTTAAGCTGCCCCATCGCTGCCCAAGGCAGGGTCGTTACTCTCCCCAAAGCCCTGTTGGCGCGCTAGATAAAGCTCATGACCCGCCTCCTTTTGGCTTCCGCCCCTGATTTTTCGACCCATTATCGCGCTCTGCTCCAAACCCGGGGTGAGGCCGTTGATGGCGTTGAGGCTGTGGTCAGCCAGATCATCCAGGATGTGAAAGCGCGCGGCTTTCACGCTTTGGCCGACCTCAGCGCGCGGTTTGACAACTTTGCTCTAACCCCTGAGACCGTTCGGATAGGTCCCGCCGCGGTCAATGCGGCCATGGCGGCGTGCGACCGACAGGTGATTGCCGCTCTTGAACTCGCCGCCGAGCGCATCCTTGACTATCACCTCCGCGCCCGGCCTGAAGATGCCCGCTGGCAGGATGGACAGGGCTTGAGTTTGGGGTGGCGCTGGACGCCGGTGGATGCTGCTGGCCTTTATGCACCCGGTGGTCTTGCGGCCTATCCGTCCTCGGTGCTGATGAATGCGCTTCCTGCCAAAGCAGCCGGGGTCCAACGGCTGGTGATGATGACGCCACCGGCCCGTCTGCATGAGAATCCAGCCATTTTGGCAGCAGCCAAGATCGCCGGGATTGATGAGATTTATGGCGTAGGCGGGGCTCAAGCCATTGCTGCTTTGGCCTATGGGGCAGACCCCATCGCCCCGGTTGATGTGATTGCCGGGCCGGGCAATGCGTGGGTATCCACGGCCAAGAAGCTGGTATTTGGCACCGTTGGCATTGATTCTGTGGCTGGACCGTCAGAGGTGTTTATCATTGCCGACGGCCGCAATGATCCCGCCATTATCGCCGCAGACCTCTTGGCGCAGGCAGAACATGATGCGGTGGCCCAATCGATCCTATTCACCGATGATGCTGCCTTCGGCCAGCGCGTATTGGAGGCGGTTGACCTTATGATCGCCCAAGGTGGTGCCGGTCCAGAAGCTGCCAAGTCCTGGCCAGCCTATGGGGCTGTCATCGTGGTGGATCAACTGGTGGATGCCGTGGCTTTGAGTGATCAGGGCGCCCCCGAACATTTGCAGATCGCCACGGATGATCCAGATCATTTGGCCAGCCTTGTGCGCCATGCTGGGGCGATTTTCTTGGGTCGCCACAGCCCGGAAGCCTTGGGCGATTATCTGGCCGGGCCCAATCATGTGTTGCCAACCGGCGGGCGGTCGCGCTGGGCGTCGGGTCTTAGCACCCATATGTTCATGAAGCGCACGACATTAATGGGAACAGGTCTTGATGGCTTGGCCGCCATTGGGCCAGCGGGTGTGGCGCTTGCGACAGCTGAAGGGCTGCCTGCCCATGCCGCCAGCATCGCCTTGCGGTTGAAAGCTGCCGGGCTTGATCCAGCTTGACGCGGCTCGTGATGGGCGTGGGCCTGTTGCTGGGTCTTGAACCTGCAGGCAGGCTCTTGCAAGGTTAGGTCATGAGCAACCGCCGTATCGCCGATGTCCGCCTCGATGAGGAATCCCTTGCCGCCCAAACTGCGGATGGCGAGCATGAGCGCCGCGTCGCGATCTTTGACCTGCTTGAGGCCAATCATTTCGATGTCATCGACGGCCCTGATGGGCCCTATAGTCTTGTCCTGTCCGTCGTGGACCAAAAACTGGTGTTTGATGTGAAGCTGCTTGATGGCAGTGATGTGCGGGTCTTCATCCTGTCGCTGTCGCCGTTCAAGCGGGTGATCAAAGATTATTTCATGATCTGCGAGAGCTATCATCAAGCCATCCGCCAGGCGACACCAACCCAGATCGAAGCAATCGATATGGGCCGCCGCGGTCTACACAATGAGGGTTCGCGGCTTCTGGAAACGCGGCTGGAAGGCAAGGTCGGCCTTGATTTCGACACCGCCCGGCGTCTGTTCACGCTGATCTGTGCGTTGCATGTCAGGCTGTAACGCCGGTGCCATTGGAACGCCCACCTCAATCTGTCCTGTTCTGCTGCACCATGAATGCCATCCGCTCACCCATGGCTGAGGGTTTGATGAAGCGGCGGTTTGGCACGCGTGTGTTTGTGGATTCCTGCGGCTTGCGCAAAGCCGAAGCTGTGGATCCCATGGCGGTGATGGTGATGGACGAATTGGGTGTGGACATTATGAAGCATCGTCCCAAGACGTTTGCCGATCTGGAGGATGATAGTTTCGACCTGATCATCTCCTTGGCCCCGCAAGCCCACCATCGCGCCCTCGAATACACGCGTCATCTGGCGGTGGAAGTTGAATATTGGCCGACGCTTGACCCCTCGGCCATTGAAGGCAGCCGCGATAGTCGGATGGACAGCTATCGTGATGTGCGCGATGCGCTGGACCGGCAGATTGCCAAACGCTTTGCCATGCTGCGGGCAGAGGGCTAGGTTCTGGCCGAATTTTATCGGACCCGTTGCATTTAGTCCCTAAAGTCCGGCAATGGCACGCGCCCCCCGCCCAACCCGTCAAGCCGTGTTGGCCATTCTGATGGGCCGCCTTGAACAGGCTGTGGCCGCAGGCCGCGGTCCTGAGGCCTATGCCATAAACGAATTGATTGCGCGTGCCGAGACGATGACTTGGCCCGACCAAGATCATCAGGCCGCGATGGCAGCAGAACAAGCCAACATACGCCAAGCCAGAATTGACGCGCTTTTGGCCATGCTGGCGCGTGGGCGTGACAGTCCAGACTAAGTTTACCGCGGCCGGTTGGCGTGAGGCGCCGGGTGGTCGGCTTGCAATGACGGGCCGGCAAGGCCATGATGGGCGCATGAAGACAGGATCTGTCCGCCTTGATCGGCACGCCCGCCATATTTTGCTCAAAGAGGTGGGTGGGGCAGGGCAGAAGCGTTTGGCTGAGGCCAGCGTCGCCTTGGTGGGTGTCGGTGGCTTGGGGGCTCCTGCGGCCATGTATTTGGCCGCCGCAGGTGTTGGCCGCTTGATCTTGATCGACCCCGATGTGGTGGAACTATCCAACCTCCAGCGCCAAATCCTCTTCCACACCGAGGATGTCGGGGTAGACAAGGCCCGTGCAGGGCAAACCGCTCTTCAACTTTTGGACCCCCAGATTGAGGTCGAGGCCGTGGTTCAACGCCTTGATGCCAATAATGCCGAACAGCTGATTGCCGGGGCCGATCTGGTGCTGGATGGAACCGATGATTTCGCCACCCGCTTTGCGGTCAATGCGGCTTGTCATCACTTGGGCATTGCTTTGGTGTCGGGTGCGGTTGGGCGATGGGACGGGCAAGTGGCTATGTTTGGTTCCGGCCTCAGCCGTAAGGAGCCCGGCGTTCCTGCTTGGCCATGTTACCGCTGCTTTGTGCCTGAAGTTCCACCTGAAGCCGAGACATGTGCTCAAATGGGCATTGTGGGGGCTTTGACCGGTGTGATTGGATCCATGATGGCGCTGGAGGCCATCAAATGGTTGACCAAGGCGGGCTCACCTTTGATGGGGCGGTTGTGGATGTTGGATGGTCTGGCAGGCAGCAGTCGCACAGTAAAGCTGGCTGCCGATCCTGCCTGTCCGTGCTGCGGGGCCGGGTGATATGATCCGTTGGATTACCATGGCCGGCTTGGCTTTTGCCGGGCTGTGGGTGGGGCCTGCCGTGGCCCAGACCCACGACATGTGTGCCCTCTTGTCGCGCAATCCTGATTGGGCGGAGGCTGTGCGCTCTGCGTCGCGAACCTGGAAGGTCAGTCCCGGCAGTCTCCTGACGGTGATTGATCAGGAAAGCCGCTTTAATGCCTATGCCAAAGGGGCCGGCGCGGTTGACGCCAATTCGGTGCGTAATTTTGGCTTTGCGCAGGCCAATCTGCGCACGTGGAATTGGTTCCTTCGCGAGACAGGACGCAGTTCGGGTTCCCGCAGTAATTTTGCGCTCTCGGTCGACTTTGTCGGCTGGCACTTCACGACGATGGAGGCGCGTACCGGGGTCAAGCGCGACCATTTCGCACCCCAGTATCTGATCTACAAATTGGGTGAAGGTGGCTATCGCCGAGGTGCGCCCACTTATGCGCGCCGTTTGGCAAACCGATTGGAACAGGTCGCCCGTTCCCATGATGAGGAGCTTGCAGCCTGCGGTTTTGAGCCAAAGCCCGGCTCAGACGTTGAAAGTGCCAAACCTGACCGGGTGACACCTGAGCCAAGCAAGTCTGCACGCGCTTTACCAGCCGAAGCACCCAAACCCAAACCCAAGCAGGCGGTGGCCAAGCCGAAGTCCGATCCACCAGCCGGCCAATCCAAGTCGCAGCCCAAAACGGCCCCAAAGGCCAAACCAAAAACTGCCCCGCGTACGCCCCCCGCGCCAAACTCGGAAAAGCCTGATTGGATTCTGCCGCCAGCAAAGACCAAGAAGACCCCGAAAGCTGATTAGTCAGTGTGGATATCGTGTCCTCCTGTCATGCCCTGTTTACGGGGGAGGAGGTCCCGTTTCCCAACAGGCTGTCATCCCGGACACGCAGCCGATCCGGGACCTTGTGGCGCACAGGCGCGAGGACGTCCCCGCTCTGCGCTATCGCTCCGGCGGGGATGACATCGTTTTTGGAAGTATTCTGATCTGGAAGCGCTTTGGTGCCCAATCTGGTCACCAAACCGCACTCTCAATTGTTATGGCGACAGCTGGGTGGTCAAGTGCGCAGCTTTGCTGCGGCGCGGTGCGATCGGTTTTCGAAGAAAACCGACACTTGACGACCCAGATGTCGCGCTCAAACTCGACCATCCGTTTTGGTGAAACACAGGTTTCACCAAAGCGGTTCCAAGTGGAAATGAACATCCACAACACCCTATCATCCCGGACGGCGCCAGCCTTTGCGGGCAAGGCCCGTGCGCCGGGAAATGCCTTGGCTGGCCTTTAAGGGCTTTTTGCTGGTCAGTGCTTTTCGCGGCTTTGCCGTCGGCTTTTTTGCCGGTTCAGCCTCATCCTCGCCGACAATTGCTTCCCGCCGGGCGGTCTCACGCTCAGCTTTTTTGCTGATCTGGCGCACCTTCAAACCTTGGCGCAGTGACAAAGGTGCGCTCAACTGACCCTTATCGGGATCATGGAAGGCAGAGCCATAGCGGGTCAGGCGTTCTTCCACTGAGCCCAAGAATTCAGTTTCCCAGTCTGTCAGACCCTCTTGGCTCGATCTTGCTTTTTCTGCAGCCCGTTTCAGGGCCGACAGCGCGCGCTTGGTCAGGGCAGGATCGACCCGGCGCGCCATGTCAGCCTCAGATTTCGCCGACGGCTTCCAGATAAAGGTCGAGCATCATTTCAGCTTCTGCGCGGTCATTGGCGTCCTGCTTGCGCAGGCGAATGACGGCCCGCAGCGCCTTGGTATCAAAACCCAACGACTTGGCCTCGCCATAGACTTCCTTGAGCTGCTCAGCCAGCTCGGTCTTTTCTGTTTCCAATGTTTCAATCCGAGCCACAAACTGGCGCAGCTTCTCCTTCGACGCCGATGTCAGGGCTTGGGGGGCAGCAACAGGATTGGTCGCATCGTCTGCATCATACATGGGAATACCTCAAAATCGGGGGTGGGTGATCACGCCAGTCCCTTCTAGCCCACGGGCGCGAAGGTGCAATCAGGCCTCTGCACGAAACTCTGAAGAAGTTGGCGCTGGAACCCGGTCGGTCGCATAGGCGCGAATAATCTCCACCACGAGGTCAGGATCGACCCAATGGGGCATGTGCCCGGCCATCGCCACCCGGTAGGATTGGGCATGGGGCAGATCGCGCGCAAGTCCTGCCGCATGAATGCTGTTGAAAACGATGATGTCGCCTTGGCCCGAGACAATCGAGACCGGCAGTTTCAGGCTTCGATAACGCCCCGCTTGGGCTGCCATCTGTGCGCTGCCCACCACCATGTCAGCCGCATTGGCCTGATAGCTTTTGGGCCGGAAATAAAGCGGGGTGCCGATACGCTCACCATAATCCGCGGGCTCTACCGGGCCAGGTGCAAAGCCGCGCGCAATGCCTTTGGGGGCCAGTTTTGGGCCCAACAGGGGCGGCAGAGTCCAAGCCAGAATATCCCCCAGAACCGGGATCACGGCCAAGCTGTTGAGCCAGTTTCGCGTCTGTTTCCACGGGTGGGAGGCCGGGGCCAGCAGGACAAGGGCTTTGACCAGTTCGGGATGATCGAGCGCCAGCCGCAAAATCACACCCGCTCCCCAGCTATGGCCGACCGCCACAACCGGCCCCGATGCGCTCTGGCGCAAGATATCGGCCAGAAAGGCTGCTTGCTCGCCCAGATTCTGGGCTTTTGGTGGCCGCTCTGAATAGCCCAGACCTGGCCGGTCAGGGGCGATTAAGCGCAGACCGTCAAGTTTGTGGCCCAGCGCGGATATCAGTTCACGCGCATTCGATGCCGCCCCATGCACCATCAGGACTTCTGGTCCGCTGCCGTGTTCGATGACATGGGCCTTGACGCCGCGGGCTGTGACAAACCGGCCAATCGGCGGCCATGAGCGTTGGATCAAGGCCAGCCGCAACATGATCGACAGCGCCATAAACAGGCAAAGGGCCGCCAAGAGCACCAGATAGGGGGCTATCTTGGCAAGCAGCTCATGGCTCATAGCGACAATCCTTCCAGTCGGGTTTGCATGCGCAGCAAGCCGCGTTTGGCTGCGTCCAGATAGGGGTGATAATAGAGCGCCTCACGATAAGCCGCTGCAGCTCCCGCAAAGTTACCCATGTCCTCGCGTACCAAGCCAAGGCCGGCCCAAGCTGCAAAATGGCGGGGTTCTTGACGCAAGGCTCGCTTGAGCAGGCTTTCGGCCTGCGCATAATCCCCATCATCATAGGCAATGGTGGCAAGCCGTGTGAGACCCTCGGCAAAATCTGGATCCAAAGTCACGACCGAGGTTAAGGCAGTCCGGGCGGTCTCTTTGTCGTCTGCTTCCAGCGCGGTGCTGGCGCTTTGCATCAAGAGATTGATGGTGGGCGAGGCATGGCGTGTCAGGATGAGGTAGATTTCCCCCTCATAACGGGCTGCCTCTTCTGGTGAAGCACTGCGAGCAAGTGCGGCATAGAATTGGTTGAGCTTTTGATCCGGTGGCGGGTCATAGGCAATCGGCGGGGCAGGGGCCACTTCCTGCCCACTTGCTGTTAGACTGCCGGGGGGTACCGAACCGGCGGGCAAGAGTAACAACAGAGGCAGAAGTCGCAGAAAGCGCATGGGTAAGACCTTCGCCACTCCGCTAACCTCGACCGGTTGGCAAAGTCAAACCGGGTGCCGCCTCATGCGATGACCCGGCCTTAAAATCGCTGCCTAAACTGGCAGGCCTGCATCCCGCATCGCTTGGCGTAGGGCATTGGGGTCGGTGAACAAATGGGTCTTGAAGCCCAAGCTATGGGCAGCCTCAATATTGGCCGGCGAATCATCGGTGAAGAAGACATCCTCCGGATTGAGATTGCCCATGCGGGCCAATGATATGTCAAAAATCCGTTGACCCGGCTTGGCGGTCTTTTCATCACCAGAGACGATGATGTCGGCAAAGTGACGGGGGAAGTCGAAAGGCCCAAAACAGGTTTGGACCATCTCAGTGGGCATATTGGTCAGCACATATTGAGGAATGTTGGCAGCGGCCAGTTCGCTGACCAATTGGGTAGAGCCCGTAATCTCGCCGGTTATCATATCGGCAAAGCCAGTCTTCCAGGCCGCAATCTCGTCGGCAAAATCGGGAAACGCAGCTTGGCGTGCGGGGATGGTCACATCCATGGGTGTGCCCTCATCGTGCAGCATATGCCACGACATCGGACAGACATGAGTCAGGAAATAATCGAGCCGATCTTGGTCTGGAATCAGACGCGCATAAAGCTGGCGGGGCGACCAGCCCACCAGCACATTGCCATAATCGAAAAGAACTGCGCAAACGGGCGCAGGCACGCTGGCTTAGCCTGCCTTGGCCTTGAAGCGGGGGTCCACCTTGTTGATGACATAGACCCGGCCTTTACGGCGCACGACCTGACACGCGGCATGGCGGGTCTTCAGTGACTTGATGGAGCTCTTCACTTTCATGGTCGTATTCCAAAGGATGGTGCGCACAGCCGCGCGTTGAGGGTGATGTCTTCAAGAGAGCGCGGCTGATACGTTCCAGCGGGGCAGAAGTCAATTCGCAGACGCAGAATTTACGGCCATTTCCCGAACAAGTCCGGGCAAAAACAACAGTGGCCACACCACCAGAATGGCATTCATCGAAAACCATAGGGCGTCGACTTCACCCAAAAGCAGCCAATAGCCGCAGGCCATGCCCCCGGCCACGATGGTGAGAATCAGCGAAATCAGCGCCATGGGCCGCCAGATCGGGTCTTGGCGGCGTGCGGCACGTACAGCCCACAGGCCTGTGATGGAAAATGCAATGTCGAGCGGGAAGAATGACCAGTTCCAGGCTACTACCCGTGGATCATGGGCATGGGCATAAAGCCACTCGCTGGGAATGCTGATCAGGCCCAGGCATTCCAGCAACGCAACGCTCCAATAGATCAGAAAGGCGATGTCGGTAGCCGTCAGGGCCCATTTCAGCGAGGTAGACACTATCCCTTGTCCTTGTCGGATTTGGACTTAGCCTTCTGATCCGGGCAGATGATCACGGCATAGGCCGCACCCCAACACGTGGTCTTGCCGACGAAGTAATTGATCTCGAACTTGGAGGCCAAATAATAATTGGTGCGCTTGATGGGCAGGAGGCTTGCTGCATCCAAGCTCAATTTGTCCTGCTCGCGCATCACCTGGCGCAGGCGTTGCTCGGTCGGGTTGGAGTAAAACAGAGCCCCCAGGATCAGGAGCAGGGCAATCAGGAATCTCATGACGGCACACTGAGCCTCAACTTTGTGACCGGAAAATGGCGTCAGACCCGCGAGAACATCAAAGTTGCATTGGTGCCGCCAAACCCGAAGGAATTCGACATGGCCGTTTCAATCTGACCGTCCTTGCGTGCCCGCAAAATGGGGAGATCGGCAAAATCGGGGTCGATCTCATCAATATGGGCGCTTTCACAAGCAAAGCCTGCCTGCATCATCAATAGGCTATAAATGGCTTCTTGTGCTCCCGCTGCCCCCAAAGAATGTCCTGTCAGAGACTTTGTTGATGAAATCAATGGGATGGTATTGCCAAATACCTCGCGGATGGCACCGACTTCCTTGGCATCGCCCACTGGTGTTGCCGTGCCATGGGGGTTGAGATAATCGACCTTGCGCCCGCCAGACATCGCCAAAGCCTGACGCATGCAGCGCACCGCGCCTTCCCCGGAAGGGGCCACCATATCAAATCCGTCCGAGGTCGCGCCATAACCGGTGACTTCGGCATAGATTTTGGCCCCGCGTGCTTTGGCGTGCTCAAGCTCTTCAAGCACCAGCATGCCCGCGCCCCCGGCAATTACAAAGCCGTCGCGATTCTTGTCATAGGCGCGTGAGGCCCGCGCGGGTGTGTCATTATAGGCCGATGACATTGCGCCCATGGCGTCAAACAGGATCGACAATGTCCAGTCGAGGTCTTCGCTACCCCCGGCAAACATCACATCCTGCTTGCCCCAGGCAATGGATTCATACGCATTGCCGATGCAATGGGCGCTCGTCGCACATGCCGAGCTGATCGAATAATTGACGCCGCGAATCTTGAACCAAGTTGCCAGCGCAGCCGAGATGCCCGAACACATGGCCTTTGGCACGGCAAAGGGGCCGACACGCTTCGGCGAACCAGTTTCGCGTGTTTTGTCGGCGGCCCCGACGATGGCCTTGGTTGATGGACCACCCGAGCCCGCAATAATGCCCGTGCGCTCATGGCTGACTTCATCGGCCTCAAGGCCGGCATCAGCAATGGCCTGTTCCATGGCGATATGGCCCCAGCCCATGCCTTCAGAGAGGAAGCGGGCGGCACGGCGATCGACCAAGGACTCCCAATCCAGATCCGGACGCGCCTGTACCTGACATTTGAACCCATGATCTGCATGGTCCTGGGCAAAGCTGACGCCTGAGCGTGCCGTCCGCAGACTTTCGGTGACTTCTGCGGCATCTTTGCCGATCGATGAGACAATCCCCAGACCGGTCACAACAACACGACGCATTGGCAGTTTCCCCTAGCTTTTGTCTGATTATTCTTGTTCAGAGCGCGTCAGGCTGGAACAGGCCGACGCGTAGGTCCTTGGCTGTGTAGATTACTTTGCCGTCTGCCAGCACTTGGCCATCGGCAACACCGAGGATCAAACGGGATTTGAACACCCGCTTGATGTCGATTTCATAGCGAACCAGTTTCACATCATTGGTGATCTGGCCTGAAAATTTCACTTCACCGACGCCCAGCGCGCGGCCCTTGCCCGGCAGGCCGGACCAGCCAAGGTAAAAGCCCACCAATTGCCACATGGCATCCAGCCCCAGACAGCCGGGCATCACAGGATCACCCCGGAAATGGCAGTCGAAGAACCACAGGCCGGGATTGACGTCGAGTTCGGCCTCAATCCGGCCTTTGTCGTGGGCACCACCTTCTGCTGTAATCTGGGTGATACGATCCATCATCAGCATGTTGGGCAAAGGCAATTGCGCGTTGCCCGGTCCAAACAAGCCGCCCTCACCGCAGGCAATCAGTTGGTCGTAGCTGTAAGAAGAAGCGCGGCCCGGCAAGGGGCTGTCGGTGGTGTCAGTCAAGGCGATGCCGTCCTGTTACAAAATGTTTCACAACGGCGTTAGCATGGGCCACAGGCGTTCGCCAAGCGCGGTCTTCTTCAGGGGTGGCGCGAATTGTCAGCGCCCCAGAGCTCACTGGCAGGGATCCAGCCCTTAAAGCGGCCGGCTTTGACCTGGCGCCAACCGGGCCGTTCGTCGGTTATGTCAACGATGACACCATCGGACGCATAGGCAATGATGCGGGCTTCGCTGGACGGATTGGCGCGCAGGCCGACACGCATGTCGCGGGCAGGCCGAACGATGCCGGTTCTCTTGCCATCAAGCATGCGCTTGTGCACCCAGCTCACAGCCCCATCGGGATCTTGGATGCGCCGCCATTCCTCCGTTTCAGCCACAACGCGCACGGGCAGGCCCTTACGCTTATAGACCCAACGCACCGGATAGGCCTTATCTGGTCCAGCCCGCCCATTGATGTTGGAGAATTTCAGCGAGACAAAGCGCGGCACGGGCTGACCTGACGGGGTCTCGCCGGCTTGGCGGTTAAACGGCGGGAAGCCGCCCGCAAGCGCATAACCAGTCCACAGGCTGACACTTGCAAAGCAGACGCTGGCCAAGATGGCTTTGACTTTACCCATCGTGCGCAACTGGTTCCCCGATCGCTGGCCTGACCCTGACGTGGGATCAGACCTAGTCCTTCACCCTGTGGCGGATGAAGGTGAACATGTTGTTAATCAGATGGATAAATTCGTGCGCCATCCCCAGATTCAGCGTTTCCTGCGATGGCGCTTGGCGTGGTGGCTTTGCCTTGCTACACAAGGCTATGCCCCAGTCCAAACTCAAAGTCATCGTCACCCGCAAACTGCCCGAGCCTGTGGAAACCCGCATGGCGGAATTGTTTGATACCGAGCTTAATGCCACCGACACCCCCATGAGCTACGAGCAATTGGTGGATGCCGTGAGCCGGGCAGATGTCCTGGTGCCGACTGTGACGGACCGCATCGATAGCAAAGTGTTGTCGCGGGCGGGCGAGCGCTTGCGCCTGATCGCCCAGTTCGGTGCGGGGGTGGACAATATGGATGTGGCCACCGCCATCCAGCGCGGCATCACTGTGACCAATACCCCGGGTGTTTTGACCGAAGATACTGCCGACATCACCATGGCGTTGATCCTGGCTGTGCCGCGCCGCTTGATGGAAGGCGTGCGCGTTGTTGAGGCCGATGGCTTTGAAGGCTGGTCACCCACTTGGATGATGGGGCGGCGAGTCGCAGGCAAAAGGCTAGGCATTGTGGGCATGGGCAGGATTGGACAAGCTGTTGCACGCCGGGCCAAAGCCTTTGGCTTGCAGATCCATTATCACAATAGACGCCGTGTATCGGCCGCCATCGAGCAAGAATTGGAAGCCACCTACTGGGAAAGTTTGGACCAGATGCTATCCCGCATGGACATTATCTCGGTCAATTGCCCCCATACGCCTGCGACCTATCATCTGTTGTCATCGCGCCGCCTGCAATTGATGAAGCCCAGTGCCTATCTGGTCAACACCGCCCGCGGGGAGGTGATTGATGAGGCTGCTTTGGCGCGTATGCTGGAAAAAGGCCTGTTGGCGGGTGCAGGACTGGATGTGTTTGAACACGAACCTGCGATCAATCCCAAGCTGAAGAAACTGACCAATGTCATGTTGCTGCCGCACATGGGCTCAGCCACGCTCGAAAGCCGCACGGAAATGGGCGAAAAGGTCATTATCAATATCAAAACCTTTGCGGACGGCCATAAACCTCCCGACCGTGTAATTCCTGCCATGCTCTAGCAGCAGTCCAAGCACCGCATCCTGCTACTTGCCAATTTAGTCCACCCCATTAGGTTGCTTTAGGTAGTCATTCTGGGGGTGGTTTGTGCGCAATTTAATTCAGACGACAGCGTTGGCGATGGTGGTAAGCTGGCTTGCATTCACGGCTCCACCCGTTTCTGCTCAATCCTTCAATGAGGTTGCCCCGGAAACCTATCAGAGGCCCCGGTTGGATGACTTTTTTGGTGGGTCGGAGTTTGTTGACGCCCAGGTTTCCCTCAATGGTCGGGTCTTGGCCACCGCCAAATATGTGGGCTCCCAATCAGCGATTGAATTATTCGACATGACAGAGGCCCGGACCCGGCGGGCCGGCGGGCTTGATATGCCCTTTTATGCCAATTCGATCACCTGGAAGGATGCCAATCGCCTCATCTTGAGCGGCGACGATAAGGAAGGCCGCAATGGTGTGTGGGTCTGGAACATCGGAGAGGCGAAGGCACAGAAATTGTTTCGCTTTGACGCCGAAGACGACGATTATGCGCCCGACCCCAAATTTGATACGAGCGAGGCGCGCACCGATTTTTATCTCAAGCGCGGTGATGCAATGCGGGCCAAACCACGCCCGGATACAAGCTGGCTTGTCTCAATCCTGCGGTCAGACCCCGGCAAGGTCCTGATTGGAGCGCGCAAAGACAATGTCGAGCGGCTGATCTTGGTTGATCTGGCAAGTCTTGAGTCGAAAGTCCTCGATGAAGCCGACACTGGCTATTATGCCAATTGGTTCATTTCTGCTGATGGACTGCCCTTGATCCGGCGCGAGCAATCTTCCACCGGGTCGTCGATCCGACTGGTTCGTTTGGCCCGCGGCGGCGAAGCTGCGACCACTTTGGCAGAATTTCCGTTTGAAGAGCATGCTGGGTTTGATGTGATCGGCCCCTCGCCAAAGCCTGACCATGTTTTGGTTCGTGCCCGCCGTGAGGGTGAGGACAAGGCCGCTATCTATGAGTATGACGTGGTTAAGCGGCAATTCTCGGCCGCATTGGTGCGGTCTGATCGCTATGACCTCGCCGATGCCATTATTGATGACAGCAACCGCTTGATCGCGGGCGTCGAGGCCGGTCGCGGTTCGCGCTTTGTGGCGGTTGATCCAGCTGACCGGGCTCGCTTTGAGGATATCCGCAGCCGCGCTCCGGCTGGCAGCGTTGTGTCGGTGCTTTCAACGGCAAGCGGGGACGGTCTGTGGACGTTGCAAATCGCCTCGCCAACCGATCCGGGTAGTCTGTGGGTGCATGACTCCCGCTTCAACCGGATGCTGAAAATTGGCCAGATCGACCGGGTGCTGGACGGAAAAAGCATCGGCCAGTTCAGTTGGATGGATTACAAGGCCCGTGATGGGCTTGATCTGGAAGCATTGCTGATCACGCCAGTGGGCGCGCAGGACACCAATATGCCGCTGGTTGTTTTGCCCCATGGCGGACCTCATGGCGTGACCGTGGATCATGACTGGGACCGCTTGGCCGCCTTTATCGCCAGCCGCGGCTATCTCGTCATTCAGCCTAATTTCAGGGGCTCTGGCGGCAAGGGACGTGCCTTCGGCCTTGCCGGATATCGGCAATGGGGCAAGGCCATGCAGAATGACCTGACCGACGCCGTGCAGAGCTTGGTTGCGGCGGGCAAGGTTGATCCTAAGCGGGTCGCCATTGTTGGCGGCTCTTACGGCGGCTATGCGGCACTGGCAGGCGCTGCTTTGACGCCCGATGTCTATCAATGTGCCGCCTCGTTAAATGGTGTGCCTGATCTCAACACCCAGCTGGCCTGGGTTGCTGCGCGCCGGGATGCTGGCAGTCAGGCATTCTGGAAGCGGACCATTGGCGATCCTGCCACTGATCAAGCCAGCATTAATGCGGTTTCGCCCTTACAACAGGTGAGCCGGATCCAAATCCCCATCCTGCTTCTGGTGGGGGACCGGGATGATGTGGTCGACCCCAAGGGCAGCCAATTGATGTTTGATGCCCTGAAAGCTGCTGGCAAGCAGGCTCGGCTAGTGCGCTTCCCGCGCATGAAGCATTCCCCGACACGCTATACCGATACCGCCAATTTCTATGGTGAGATTGACTATTTCCTCGCCAATTGCATCGGTCCGCAGAAATTGACCTCTGGCGCTCCGGCCAATCGGGCACATAAGCGCGAAGCCTTGGTGATCTCGGACACCATGGCACCGGTTCCACCGCCACCGGTCAAATAAGCGGCAAGGCGGTGCGGTGGGGCGGCGCTGACCATGCGTTTGCCCCCCTTGCACAACCGCCAATCATGCTTTGCCTGGCTTTTGGCGTGGGTTCTGCCCTGACACTTGCCCCAAAGTGGCGGTGTCAGAGCTGAAGCCTTTGACCATACCCCGCCCAAACTGAACAAGCGCGGGGCCATGGTTCATTGCATCCGTGGATTGCAATTCACCGTGGCCCGCGCGCTGCCGCACACCTCCATCACCTCAGTGTGATTTGACTGCGTGGCCGCGCGCACCCATGCCGCACCTGTGACGTGTTTCTTGGGGTGCTTTCATGCGTGCACTGATTTTATCGTTCTTACAGTCTCGTGCCGTAAAGCGGCTTCCGGCTTTGCACAAAAATGCTGCAACACCCATGAAAATCCAGGAGCAGGCCGTGCCACAGACCTGGCATGCTGCTTTGGTTCTCACACTTGGGAGCCTGGTTGCGACACCCGTGCTGGCTCTGCCGGTTTCATTCGTGACTGCCGCCCCGCCCAGCACCGGGGCTATTGCTCTGCCGGTTGGAAAAAATGGTCAGATTGGCGAGGCGGCAAGCCAGGTTGATCGGATTGCCAATGGGGCGATTTCGCGTGCCATCACCACCGCGGCTTTCAAAGGTAATCCCGGCGATACACTCACCCTTTATGCTGTTGGACCTTATAGCCGTGTCACCTTGATCGGCATTGGTGAGGGCGCAAACACCCGCATCGGCTTGGAAGATTTTGGCGGTCGCGTGGCGCGCGCAGCACTGGAAGGCCAAGCTGCCACTTGGGCCGTCATTGTGCCGGATGCACCTGCCATCGCCGATGCCGGTGCCTTGGTTGCCTTAGGCGCGCGACTTGGCTCTTACGAATTCCCCCAACTTGGCAAGACAGCCCGGCCTCACACGGACCGGCCCCTTCGCTTGCATGTCGCCAATGCGGCTGCGGCCAGCACAGCTTGGACCCAACGTTGGCAGCCCGTCGGTGACGGGGTCAAGCTTGCGCGCGACCTCATCTCCACGCCATCCAACATCAAAAGCCCGCAATGGTATACCGACTATATCCGCTCCGCTTTCGAGGGTGTTCCCAATGTATCAATCACAGTGATTGATGAAAAAGAGGCGGCCCGTCTCGGCATGGGTGGTCTTGTTGGTGTTGGGCAAGGGTCAACCCGGCCCGCGCGTCTGTTGGCCATTCATTATCGTGGCGGGGCCAAGGATGCCGCCCCGATCAGCTTTGTCGGCAAAGGCATCACCTTTGACACTGGCGGTATTTCCATCAAGCCGGGCGATGGCATGTGGCGGATGCGCTATGATATGGCCGGCTCTGCCGCATCAATGGGGGCGGTATTGGCCGCTGCCAAGCGGGGGGCGAAAGTCAATGTGGTCGGGGTGGCGGCCTTGGCTGAAAACATGCCAGACGGCAATGCGATCCGCCCCGGTGATGTCCTCACCTCCATGTCGGGCAAAACCATGGAAATCCTCAACACCGATGCCGAGGGGCGTATGGTATTGGCCGATGCCAATTGGTGGACCCAGGAAACCTTCAAGCCCAGCCTGTTGATCAATATTGCCACGCTGACAGGGTCTGCCCGGGCTGCCCTTGGCGATGATTATGCCGCGCTTTTCCACAATCATGAGGCGGCGGCCAAGCGGGTTGAGGAGGCAGGTGCCGCGGTTGGCGAAAACACGTGGCGCTTGCCGATTCATCCTTCGACGCGCGCCGATATCAAGTCTGATGTTGCCGATGTGAAAAATGTTGTGGAGGGCGGCGCGCCTGGAGCCTCGATCGGGGCTGCATTCATTGAGGAATGGGTCAAGCCTGAAACCCCCTGGGTGCATCTTGACATTGCAGGTGTTGCTTGGGCCAACAGCCGTAAACCCACGATCCCGCCGGGGGCTGTGGGCTTTGGCGTCAAGCTCTTTGACGAGATTATCTCTCAAAGCGAAGGCCGCTAGGCTGGAACAGGGCGCGTGACCCACACGCCCCTGTGCTTCAACTGGCACCGATCTTTGATGATCTCACAGATGCCCGGACAAGGGTGCAGTCTTGACGAACTGCACCTCACCGCATGATGGGTATTTCTAGGCAAACAGTCCTTTAAGGGCAGGTTGGTGTGTGCGGCTGCCCATCTTTAGAAGCCGTCTTTAAGGCGTCTTTGGCGGTAATTTTATCCGCGTAAATTGATTTCCGCCTATGAAGCCAGGACCTGAAACACTGACTTCATATTCTTCAGCGGCTTTGAGGGGTCTTGGATTTCGGACTAAACCATAATGGGAAGGCACGTTTGGATAAGTAAATTTGTTGATACACGAAGCTCGATGGCCATCTTTAAGATATATCTGCCAAACTGGGATCACCTTCCCTTTGGAGATGTGATAGATATCGAGATATGTTACGCAAGGGGTCTTGTTCCCTTGCACTAAAACGTCGATTTGAATCACGCCATTTTGTTCTTGTATGACTGTAACTTCGGATGTCATTAGACATCCACTTGGCACTATAGTCGCGAGAAGAATGAGTGGCGTCAGCCAAAGGTTTCTATAAGCCATAGACACCTGACCCCTTAAGTCTCCTTGCAAGGGCTTGCATGTCGGGTGAGTCCGCTGCCAACCCCTCAGCCCGCCGCTTTGCATAGTCGCCAACCATCTGAGCCTGCCCCTCAAGAGTTTCGGTGGCATAGGTTGTATTCCTTGACGGATAATCATGCAAAACATTTCTATCTAGAGATATTTTTCGCGCTGTCCGCTACCTCCCAAGAATGACGTGCGCCTTGGTCAAAGCATTTTGAGCGGTTCGATGTGCCGCCCTGATAGTCTTGAACGCTCACCCCACATTCTTGCCGCGCAAGCCGAAGGCTTAAGGGGTGCGGGTGGCGCGAAAAAGTCGACAAAGCCGTTGCCGCCCCGTCTTGCGCACTGAAACCCCAGGTATGTCTTTGCAATCGCCTAGTCGGGGGCAGAGGCGATCCACAATGAAATCATCACGTGCGACCGGCTAAGAGTTTGACAGCCTCTCGACAGTCCGGCCTCGGCGCGTTTGGCCGATTGCAGTTGGTCTGCTTTGGGACGCGTGCAGAGAGAAGGCCGATTTTCATAAACCCGATTAGGGCTCATTTATGAGTGCTAGTACCTATAAGGCGATTAAAGGAAATGGCGCGCACATACGCGCTGGAGGGTTCCAAATATTCTCCAGCTACTTCAATCTCATTGTGCGTGCACCAAGGGGCAGGCCAACAAATGGTGCTTGAACTAGGCCTTGTACACCAGCTGCTGCGACGACATGCAGCAGCTCGCTCTCAGCCAATTGGTAACAGTCCCTCAGAATCTGGAGTGCCGGATAGGTGTCCGTACCCGCAACCCCAAGAATTGTGAACCGTGCTTGCCCAGAAGGATCGACTTCCACGCTACAGAACAGACCGCCATTGTCGAGGTCACGTTCGCTGCGCGTTTTTCCCAGAACAATCGCATCAAGGGTAATCTCAAACAACAGGCGCGTGAACTCGACCAGGCCACGTTCAAATTCGAGTGCCTTCCATCCCGGCCCAGCCAGTTGGATGCGCGCTCCCACATCATAATCCTCTTCATCTCCCTCAAAGGGCAGCGTGACTTTGGCGCTAGTATCAATTTTTTCGATATTGAAGGGACCAATCGTGATCTTTGTCATAGTTCAGCTTCCTCTGCCTTGTGTCACTGGAAACCTCTAATTCATCATGGTCCGAATTCAGGAGAGCACGTCAATCAAGCGGTGTCGCGCACCTAAGTGGCAAGCAAAGCGCGTTCTATGTGCTTCAGCTGACGTTTGACCCGGCCTAGGGCAAGAATAGCCGGGTTGGAGTTCCCGCTGCAGGAACTGAAAGGAGGTCCGCTATGGGCAGTTTTGCCAAGCTTCCCAGCATCCGACATAAAAGCCAACGAGTGGTTCGACATATGGAATATCTCCTGAAATCATAGGGTTAAGCTTTTCAAATTCTACGTAGGCAGCATTGAGTGCTTCATCAGATGATGTCGCGGCTAATTTCAAAAATGCTGTCACTTCAGTCTTTTCTTCTTTAGTTTGGGTCTGCTTGAATGCGCATAAAGCTGCATCGACACTGCCATAGGTCGGCAAATAGTTCATATAGCCCAGCATAAAGAGCGCCCAAGCATTTGGAATAGTCAAGGCTGACATGGGTTTGCTCACTTTGAAAAGGGGGGGCTTGGATAAGCTGACTGGATACGAATTCCCTTCGGCATTGTGGGTCTGGCACAACAAAACTTCGTTCTCCGGACACTTTCGGACGCCTAAGAGCATCCGAAACCCTTCACGAAAGCGGAATGGCAGGTTTGGGACGCGTGAAGAGAGAAAGCGGACATTTGAAGGCGCGTTCAACAAATGAATGGCGGAAACTTGAGGGCTGGGCTGAAAGGGGATGATCTTTAAAGTTTCATCGCCGGTCCGCAAACCCCGTCCTTTATGACAAACTCGAACTTTTGCTCCATTCCGGGCGTCACATATCCAATATGACAGCTTGCAACTGAGCCGTCCTTTAGTCGCACCCTGATCTTGCCAGAACCTTCGCAACTGATCGCCATTTGCCCTTTGAAGCTGGCCCCCCTTTGCGTGAGTGGCTGATTTTTTCGACAGAGCTGGAGCTCAGCCGAAGCAATTTCGCCAGAAGCCGAACTTAAGGTAAAGTCATTATTCACTCGCTGACAACCGATTAGCAGGATCGCGCAACCGATCACAGAAAGAAGCGCTGTGTCCTTAAGAAGAATATTCCGTTTACCCGGCATCGCACGGTGACTAGGGTCCATTTTTAACCAGCCTCCCATCTTTGATGTATGTCAGTCCTGGTGTCGAGCGTGTTGGCATTCCCGTGCCATTGATGGCCGCATTCATCCCAATAGCATGATTGATCCTATCCATGTCGGCTTCAATGGCGGGCTGGCCTTGTGCCAACCCTTCTAATTTGTGCACCGATGCAAAGAGGCCTGCCCACCAAACAAGGGGCAATGACCTGAATGCCGGGGTTATCATTCATCACCGTGCGATAGAATCGTCGTGCAGCCTTACCAGCGATTTACTCTTGACTCATCCGCCCCTAAAGCGCGCCACCGCGCAGCACGCGGCCCATCAGGCCAAATAGTTTTCGGCTGTTTTCATTGGCTTCGGGTTTCCACTCGGGGTGCCATTGCACCGCGAGGACGGGACCGCCACGGGCGGTGCTGGAAAAGGCTTCAACCACGCCATCCGGCGCGCGGGCTTCCACGCGCAGGTCTGCGCCCAGCTTGTCCACGCCTTGATAATGAACGGAATTGACCTTGATCTCGGCTTGGCCAATCGCGGCCAGAATGGCGCCGCCTTCTTCAAGCCGCACATCATGCTCATGCGCGAACATAGCATCAAAGCTGACCCCATCGGGGGCGTGATGCTGGATAGGCCGCGCGGGATCGGCCATATCGCGCCGCAGCGTCCCACCAAAATGGACGTTAAGTTCTTGAAAGCCCCGGCAAATGCCAAAAACGGGCTTGCCAGCTTTCAGCATCACATCGGCTAAGGCCATCGCCATCTCATCACGATTGGGATCAAAGGGCCCGGGTGCATCGTCACGATCTTCGCCATAGCGGTGGGGCTGCATGTTCGAAGGCGAGCCTGTCAGCAACAGCCCGTCAATCCGTCCGGCCACGGTTTGTGCGTCGACATAGGCGGGCAGGGACGGGATCAAGAGCGGAATGGCGTCCACATGCGGGCTGACCCCATGCAGGTAGCGTTCCATCACCGCTTGGGCATGTTCGGTGCCGACATGGCGCTGACAACAAATCATGCCGAGAATGGGTTTGGCGACCATTGGGGGTGCCCTCAACTCTGCAAAAGCACGGGGCTGTCGCCGTGCCAGCGCAGCCAGACATCATCGCCCCAGGTGAAATCCTCCTGATCCCAGCGGGACAGATTGGGCCGAGAGACCTGCATGCGCCGGTCATTGATCAGGTCAATCTCATAAATGCTTTCGCTGCCCAGATAGGAAATCTGGCGAATGGTGCCCGCGGCCACATTGCATCCTGGTGGGGCATCTTCTGGGGTTGGCGGGTTTGAGCCTTCCTCGCGCTTGAGCAATTCGATCTTCTCGGGCCGAATGCCGACCCACATTTTCTCTCCACTGGCCCCGCTGACGCCATGGTCGAAATAGATTTGCCCGCCCAATTCTTCTGAATGGACGATCGCATGATCGGGCAAATCGACCTGCAACGTGCCTTCAAACAGGTTCACGCTGCCGATGAAGTCAGCCACAAACTTATTGGCCGGGAATTCATAGAGATTGGAGGGGGTGGCTGTTTGCATCAGCTTGCCGCGATCCATCACGGCACAACGGCAGGCCATGGCCAAAGCCTCATCCTGATCATGTGTGACCATGACGAACGTGATCCCCACCTTGTCTTGTAGCTCCGCCAATTCAAAGCGCATGGCCTCGCGCAGCTTGGCATCGAGCGCACTTAAGGGCTCATCCAGCAAGAGCACTTTTGGCTTCTTCACCAGAGCGCGCGCCAAAGCCACACGCTGGCGCTGCCCGCCGCTCATCTGATCGGGCTTACGCTCAGCCAGATGGTCAAGTTTAACATCGGCCAAGGCCGCCATCACCCGTCCATATTGCTCGGACTTGGGAACATTGTCGAACTTCAACCCATAAGCGACATTTTCAAACACAGTCATGTGCGGGAAAACGGCATAGGATTGGAACACCATATTCACCGGCCGCTTGTTGGGCGGGATGGACGACATATCCACCCCGTCGATGAAAATCTTGCCCTCGGTCGGCATTTCAAAGCCGGCCAACATGCGCAGCAAGGTTGTCTTGCCACAGCCGGAAGGCCCCAACAGGGCAAAGAATTCCCCGCGCGGGATTTCCAGTGTCACACGGTCGACCGCCGTGACCTTGCCATAGCGCTTGGTTACCTCTTCGACCCGGATGATGGTGTCACGATCACTCATGGGATGGCTCTTTCTGGCTTCAATTGGCTTTGGCGGAGGTGGCGGACTGGGCGCGCAGCGCCAGGACTGTGGCGATCACCGTGATGACGATGATAATGGTCGAGGCGGCATTGACCTCGGGCGTGACCGAGAAGCGCACCATGGAATAGACTTTAACCGGGAAGGTGATGGTTCCGGGGCCTGAGGCAAAGAAAGTGATGACGAAATCATCCAACGACAGGGTAAAGGCCAACAGGGCACCCGCGATCAGGCCCGGCTTCATATGCGGGATAATCACATCCCGAAACGCCTGATAGGGGGTGGCACCCAAATCAAGGGCTGCGGCTTCCAGCTCTTGATTAAACCCTTCCAAACGCGCGCGCACCACGATGGCGACAAAGGGGAATGCAAAGGTGACATGGGCGAGAATGATCTGGGTCAGGTTGAACGGATAGGGCAGGTCATTGGGGAAGTTGAGCTTGGCAAAAAACATCAACACGGCCACACCGAAACAGATTTCCGGCACCACAATCGGTAGGCTCATGCCACTTTCCAAAGGACCTTTGAACGGAAATTTGAAGCGCCAGAAGACAAAGGCCATCAAAGCACCCAGCACAACCGAAATGATTGTACAGACCCCGGCGATCAACAATGAGTTGAGCAGAGCCTCCCGCAATTGGGTGTTCTCAAACGCTTTCACATACCATTTGAGCGTGAAACCCTTCCAGACGATATTGGCCTTACTGTCGTTGAAGCTGAACAGGATGAGGATCAAAAGTGGGGTGTAAAGGAAGATGAAAACCCCGGCGAGCCATGCCTTCATCGCCGGCATATTGAGATAGTCGAGGGGTGCGCGCGGGTGCTTGTTGGCCATTAGTGTGCCCCCACCTTTCCGCCTTTGCGCTCAAGGAAAGCGCGCACAGCAAAGAAGAGCAATGTGATATACATCAGGATGAAGGACAGGGCTGCCCCAAACGGCCAATCATTGGCGCGCTTGAATTGCCGCTCAATCAAGCTCGCGATCATCAAATCATCCGGTCCGCCCAACAAGTCTGGAGTCAGATAGGCACCCAACGCCGGGATGAAGGTGATGACAAGGCCCGCAGCAATGCCCGGGGCTGCCAGCGGCACGATCACGCGCCGTATGGTCTCCAAATGGCCGGCACCCAGATCGAGACTGGCCTCGATCAGGCTTTTGTCCAAACGGTCAAGGGCGGCATAAAGCGGCAGAACCATGAAAGGCAAATGCACATAGACAAGGCCAACTACGACGGCAAACTTGTTGTAAAGTAAGGGCAAAGGCTCAAATGAGCCAAGGGGAAGGCCCACCGTCATCAAGAGCCCGTGCAGGCCTTCCAGCCCGGTATTGATCACCCCGCTGGTGCGCATGACGGCAATCAAGGCATAGGTGCGGATCAAGAGATTGGTCCAGAATGGCAGCATGATCAACAAAAGCAGCCAAGTCTTCTGCTTGTCGTCGGCAAAAGTCATGGCTAAGGCGACGGGGAAAGCCACAACCAGACAGATCAATGTCGTAAGTGCTGCCAACCAGATCGAATCGCCCATGACTTTGAGGACTTCCGGCGCGAATGCCTTGGCATAATTGGCAAAAGTACCTGTAATTGCCACATCCACCGGGCCAACATTTTCGCCCACCGAATAGGCCCAGACAATGGCCATGGGGATTACGAAAAAGATGAAGAACCAGATGACCGGCAGCGCGATGGTTGCCCGGAAAAAGGTTTTGTCTTCCCGCCAGTCTTTCATCTTGCGCCCTCAACAGGTCCAGAAATCCATTTCAAACCCAACAACTGAGCTCTGTCGAGGGGGGAAGGTCGCATTTTACTGAATTTGTTGTAACAAATTGTCTGTATGTCAGAGGCTGAGCATGTTGTGACCTGATACGCCTCAATCCTGGCGCGGCCATGCACGCACCTGCACACGCTCGCTTTGGGCCCAGCGCTTTTCGACAACCAATCGCATCACTTGGGAATCGTCGAAAAAAACCGCGCCCTTGATGCCGTCGAGCACCGCTTTAGCCACATTATCAAGGTCGATCGCGGGATAGTCACGATTGAGATCAATCAGAATTTCCACTTCAAACTCACCATGACGGGGGCGCACGCGCAACTCGGTGCGCAACAAGCGGTCGAGCTTTTGCTTATAGACGCGCGATTGAGAGGTCACTTCCAAGATGAGAAATTCCGAGCGGCTGCCGATTTGGCGACCCTTGGTCGCGCCGCTACCGCGCCAAGGCTCTTCGCGTTCTGTTTCATCCATGGTCGCGCGCCTTCTGCCTAGTCAAATCGACAATCTCTTGGTGGACATCAGTGTGCTCGCCAGTGCCAAGCTGCGCAAGACCAGTCCTTGCCTCTGCCGAGACCTCAATTCCGTGCGAACGTGGTGCGAAACCTTTTGTAAACATCCAGTCAGGTAACCTGAAGTCATGTCATAGTTCAGAGCCTTTTGAGCGAAGAATAGATCAAACGCAGTGATGGAGGTGGTTTTGCAATCGGCACGCACCCAGGAAGACCAGTCCCAATTACTCGGTGTTCGAATTGATGCCGATGTCGCCTTGCGGATGACGCGCACCTTGTGGGAAGTTTTGAGCAGCCACGATCCCGTCCTGCGCGATAAATTATCGGTTGCACTGCAAGCCGAAATTGAAAGCTTGGCCTTGCAGGAAGAGTTGGATGAGGGTGGCAAGCCGACCAATGATGGGGCGACTTTGCAGATCCTGCGGCTCTATCAGTCCATCTCCAACCGTTGACCGCTTGGTGCCGCAGAGCCGCCATCAAGGTTAGGGTCTTGTGTCTGCCGGTGTGCGCCGGTCCAGCACGCGCACCACAAAATCATGATCATCCTTTGGGCCGGCTATGAAGGGCGTGCGCGAAACTTCACGCCACTGGCCTTCGTCGAGTTCAGGAAATAGGGTTGAGCCTTTCGGACAGGCATCAACATCCGTCAGATACAAACGGTCAGCACTTTTGAGGGTGGCAGCATAAATCTCGCCCCCGCCGATGACACAGACCTCGGGTTGGCCGTCAAGTTGGGCCATGGCCTTCGCCGCTGCAATCGCTGTCTCCAAACCCGTCCAGACGCTGGCACCGGGGGCCGAAAAGCCTGTATCGCGTGTAACCACCAAATTGGGTCGGCCGGGCAGGGCACGGCCAATTGATTGCCACGTCTTGCGCCCCATGATGACAGGCTTGCCCATCGTCACAGCCTTGAAGTGTTTCAGATCACTTGCGAGGCGCCACGGCAAATCTTGATCTTGGCCGATGACATGATTGGCCGCCCGCGCGACCACGATGGATAGGCGAATCTCCGACATCTAAACACTCCCGGCGACCCGGTTCAGCCGACAAAAGCTTTCTCATAAACAAACTGGCCAGGCTGACTGACCGATCCTTCGGTAAATCCAGCCTGTTCAAACATCGATTTACATGAATTCAGCATGTCCATAGAGCCACAAATCATGCCGCGATCCTCCTCCGGGTTGAAGGGCGGCAAGCCATGGTCGGAAAAGAAGCTGCCATCACTCACGCGGGCAGGCAAGCGGCCTTGGTGAATATGTGGCTCGCGCGTGGCGCTGGTGTCATGAATGAGGCGACCTGCCTCAATATATTCACCCACCAAGGGGTCTTCTTTGAGGCTGGCGACCAGTTCGATGCCATAGGCCAATTCATCCACATTGCGGCAGGTGTGGGTGAGGATCACCTGCTCGAACCGCTCATAAGTCTCAGGATCGCGGATCAGGCTGGCAAAGGGGGCAATACCGGTTCCTGTTGCAACCATATAGACCCGCTTGCCCGGCAATAGGGCGTCAAGCACCAGCGTGCCAACCGGCTTGCGCCCAACCAGAACATGATCGCCCACGACAATGTCGCATAATTTCGATGTGAGCGGCCCATCAGGTACTTTGATCGAGTAAAACTCCAGCTCTTCATCCCAATTGGGGCTGGCGATGGAATAGGCCCGTACCAAGGGCTTGCCGTCTATTTCGAGCCCCATCATCACGAACTCACCGGTGCGGAAGCGGAAGGCCGGCGCGCGGGTGGTGCGGAAGCGAAACAAGCGGTCTGTATAGTGCTGAACGTCGAGCACGGTCTCAGTCGTAAAAGCGGACACGGGAGAATAAGCCTCTGGCTGGTCGAAGGGTCACAATGGATTGCTTTATCCTATAGCCGCAAGTCTTGTGTGATTGAAACTCACTGAAGCCTTGAGCAAGGCTGACTGACAGTGGGCACGTTGTCGCACATGGGCATTGAGACGCCCGCGAACCCGGACTGCGCCCGGCAGCCCCTTACTGGCCTAGGTACTGGCTTTTTGCCCCCGAAACGGACTATAGAGCCGCCGATCACAGCTGATTGTTCAGCCTGACCTGTGATGGCTGGCCGGGAGACCCAATGTCAAAAGAAGAATTGCTCGAGTTTCAAGGAACAGTGGTGGAGCTTCTGCCCAATGCCACTTTCCGCATCCGCCTTGAAAATGAACATGAAATTATCGGCCACACGGCTGGTAAATTGCGTAAGAACCGCATTCGCGTGCTCGCAGGCGATAAAGTTCTGGTCGAAATGACCCCGTATGACCTGACCAAGGGCCGGGTCACCTACCGGTTCCGGTAAGCAAACGCCCATGAAGCTTATCCTGGCGAGCGCCTCGCCGCGCCGACAAGAGCTTCTGGCCAGAGTCGGCATCCTCCCTGATGCCATTTGTCCGGCAGATCTGGACGAAACCCCGCTTCGTGGCGAAACCGCCCGTCAACTTGGCTTGCGGCTGGCCCGTGCCAAGGCCGCTGCCGTGGCTGCCGACCATCCTGACGCTTTGGTGTTGGCTGCTGATACTGTGGTGGCTGTCGGTCGCCGCCTTTTGCCCAAGGCCGAAACCCGCGAGGAGGCCAAAGCCTGCCTCACTCTATTGTCCGGGCGGAATCATCGGGTGACCACGGCTGTGGCTGTGCACTTTGGTGCGCGGACAGCCAGTCGCGCGGTGGAAACGCGACTGGCGTTCAAACGCTTGAGTCAGCAGGACATCGACACCTATCTCGACAGCGGGCAATGGCAGGGTAAGGCTGGCGGTTATGGCATCCAGGGTCTTGCCGGGGCCTTTTGCCTGCATCTCAACGGTTCGTGGGAGGCCGTCATGGGCTTGCCACTCTATGAAACCGTCTGCCTGCTTGAAGGATTAGGCTATCGGCGGGGGCAGGCATGAGCCAAAATTCCCGCCCGCCTGTTCGTGAAATTCTGATCCATGAGCGGATCGGTGAGTTGCGTGCCGCCCTGATCGACCGCGACCGCATTGTCGACTTGCGGCTTGAACGCTGGTCCACCCATGAGGCGCGTGCCCGCTGGGGGCAGACTTATGCCGCCCGCGTCACCGCCCTTGATACCCGATTGGGCGGGGCTTTCCTCGACCTTGGCGTGGGTGAGCCTGCTTTTGCGCCTTTTGGGCGTGAGCGCGACCCCGATATGCGCGTCGGCGCGGGCCTTCATGTCCGTGTGGTGCGCGAGGCCGAAGGCGGCAAAGGCCCCACGGTGGTGAGCGAGGGGCTTGCCCCCGCTGGGCCGTGCCCTGCCTTGATCCAGGATGTGCCGCCCTGGCATGGTTGGCCGGGCGAACCTCGTGAGGCCGAAGGCGTTGAGATTGACCGCCTTGATGCCGCTTTTGAGGCCGCACTCGTCCCAGAAGTTGCCATCCCTGGGGGTGGGGTTCTCACCATCGAGTGCACCCGGGCGCTCACCGCCATTGATGTGGACAGTGCCAATCGCGAGACCGGCGGCAGCGATCCAGCCCGTTTTGCCCGCAGCCTTAATCTGGCCGCCGTGCCCGAAATTGTGCGCCAGATCCGCCTGCGCGGATTGGCCGGCCTCATCTGTGTTGACTTCACCGGCCCACGCCGCAAAGGCGACCCAGAAGCGCTGACCAAAGCCCTGATCAGCGCGTTTGATGCGGAAAAGAACGGCGGTGTTGCCGCGCCCAAGACCGAAGTCTTGCCCGTCTCGCGTCTGGGTATCGCCGAAATCGCCCGGCAAAAGCGCCGCCCGGCATTGGCTGATATCTGTCTCGACCGATCAGGCCAACCAACCGGCGAGACACTGGCCATTGACGGCATCGCCCGCTTGGCAGAGGCCTTGCGCACAGCCAAAGGCCGCCACGTCACGCTGATCGCGCCACAGGCTGCGTTGGCCTTTCTGCAGGCCGACCCAATCGGCTGGCAAGGGGAAGTGGCAGACACCATAGGCGGGGCCTATCGGCTGGAAGCCGCCCGGCCAGGCCAAGCCACGTGTGAGGTGGTGATAACATGAGCCGTATCTGTCCTGAATGTGGCAAACCAACCGACCACGCGTATCGACCATTCTGTTCCAAACGCTGTGCTGACCTCGACCTGGGTCGCTGGCTCAATGGCAGCTATGCCATTCCTGTGCATGAAGAGGACAATGGCATAAAGGATGCAGAGGAAAGCATGGACAGAGACAATCTGATCCGCTAAACGCCTGCCTCCCGACAGGTTGCCCGGATAGCTCAGTCGGTAGAGCAGCGGATTGAAAATCCGCGTGTCGCTGGTTCGATTCCGGCTCCGGGCACCACTTTTTTGTCTCATGCACCAAAGGCGCTTCGACAGGACGGCACATCAGGGCCGGCGGCCGGTCGGCTTTGCGAGCCGCGTGGCGGTTCGAGGCTGGACCGAGATTGGGCTTCAAGTCACCTACAGCGAAAGAAAGGCACCGCTGGAAATTTCCGGTGCGAAACAGGCGCGCGTCAGGCGCGGGAAAACACACTCATTTGGCGCGAACGGTCTCAAGCAGCCAGCTGCGGAATAGTTTGGTGCTTGGTCTGTTATCTGCTGCACTGCTCCAAACAAGATAATAACCCCATGAAACGGGGTGCTGAATATCCGAACAAACCCGGTGAAGTCGACCGGCCGCCAAATCGGCTTTCACCAGTTGGTGGCGGACTAATGCAATGCCTTGCCCCATGATGGTTGCATCTATTAAGGCAAGTGGCGCATTGATCTTAAACCCCTTGTGGTTTGGGTCCAGCTTTAGTCCTTGAGCCCCAAACCATGCCTCCCAATCTGGAAATACAGGTCCAGAATAGGCGTTTGAGTCATGCAACAAGGTAAATTGTAGAAGATCCGCAGGCTCCTTTATGTCAACGCTGAGAGACGGTGCGCACACCACAATCATTGACTCGTCAAACAAATGTTCAGCCGTAAGCCCAGGCCAATTTCCCCCACCACATCGGATTGCAACATCTGCTTGGCCCACGGCCAAATCGACAAGCTTGTCGGTCACTTCAAGCCTTATATCGATATCTGGATAGCGGTCCGCAAACGCTTCCAAAATCGGCAACAACCATTTCGACGTCACAACTTGTGAGGCCGAGATGGTCAAATGGGTCGATTGGGCCGCGGCCCGCAATTGTGCCATGCCGGCGGCGAGAGCGCGAAAGCCAAGTTGGATTTCCGGCAGAGCGCGTTCTGCCTCTGGTGTTAAGCTCAACCGGTGGCTACCGTGCTGCTGTCGTTGAAACAATTTGAACCCCAGCACGCTTTCTAACAACCGCACCTGCTGACCAACGGCCGCAGGGGTAACAAATAATTCTTTTGCCGCTGCAGGAAAACTTAAGTGGCGAGCTGCTGCCTCAAATGCTTGTATAGACTTGATATGCTGAAGATCGCGCATCAGAGACCAAAAAGTTTTTCTTTCTCGTGAAGTCGAAAATATGCCTCGCCGGACGTCCGGTCAATCCCTAGGCTTGGCAAGCGTGAAACACTGCGCACGACCAAAGGAATGACACCATGCGCTTGACAGGAAAAACTGCCCTCATCACCGGGGGCACCAGTGGGATTGGATTTGCTTCAGCGGCCTTACTGAAGTCCGAGGGGGCAAGGATCGCGATAACAGGCCAGTCCGAAGTGACCCTATCGGCCGCCAGAGCGGCCTTAGGCGATGATGTGATCTGCTTGCAAGTCGATGTGCGCAAGGACGCAGACTTGTGTTCTGCTCGCGATGCTTGTCACGCAGCGCTTGGAGAGTTGGACATTCTGTTTGCCAATGCGGGAATTGCTTATTCAACCCCCCTTGGATCAGAAGGCAGCCACGCCTTTTCCGACATGCTGGATGTCAATGTAACAGGCGTATTTAGAACGGTTCAGGCCCTCGTTCCTCTCATGCGAGCGGGTGGCAGCATCATTTTGAACACTTCTTGGCTCAATGAAGTCGGAACGGCTGGGCTATCGGCGCTGTCAGCTTCAAAGGCAGCAGTTCGCTCTTTGGCGCGTACATGGAGCGCGGAACTGCTTGACAGAGGTATTCGCGTGAATGCGGTAAGCCCCGGTGCCATCGACACCCCTATTCATATGAAGCTGGGCATGGCTCCAGAAGCTTTAGCCGATTTTGCGCGACGGCTAACCAATGACATTCCACTAGGGCGCTTCGGGACAGCCGAGGAGATAGCTCGAGCGGTAGGTTTTCTGGCAAGTGATGACTCCTCGTACATGCTGGGTGCTGAAATTGTCGTCGATGGCGGCTTTTCATTGTTATGATTGCCTAAATGCCGCGGCTATGACTTGGTCATTGGTTCACCCCCCCTTGCGTCGGGATGAGGATTACGCGAGGCTTTGATCCGATGACGGAGGGAGCCGATATGGGCCGAGGGGGCTGGATCGAGGACAGGATCAGGCGGGTGGGGCGGGCAGTATTGCTCACCCTCCTGTTCGGGCTGGCCGCCTGCGCACATGGCGGGGCGGCATTGCGGCTTGAGACCATCCAGCGCGCAGCAGAACCCAGTGTGGCGGCGGGGGAGCCCTTCACGCTGGTGCAATGGAATCTCGGCTATGGCGGTTTGGGCTTTGATGCCGACTTTAAGGCCGATGGCGGCAAAAGCCTGTTGCCGCCGTCTGGCAAGGCGGTGGACCGTAATCTGGCGGGCATTCAGGCGCGGTTGCGCGCCATGCCAGCCGATCTTTATGTGTTTCAGGAAATGGCACGTCCAGGCCTTCTGACCTATGGCCGCGATGTGGCAGGGGCGGTGGCAGTCGCCTTGCCCACCAGCACCTTATTGTTCAGCCGCGACATCAACCAGCCCGTGCCACGCTTGCATCATGGATTGGGATTGGCCAGCCGCGTGGCCACCCAATCGGTCGACCTTGTGGCCATGCCGGAAGACCCCAAGAAGTTTGCCGGCTTCATCACCCGCCACTACCACGTTCAGCGCATACGCTTGCAGATTGCCGGGGCTGACTGGACCGTGTTCAATCTGCATTTATCCGCCTTTGATGGCGGGGAGGTGCGCCAAGCCCAATTGGCGGCCCTGCTGACCTTGGTACAGGCCGAGGCTGCCAGTGGCCGACATGTGGTGGCACTGGGGGACTGGAACCTGCGCCTGACCCCAACCCATTTTGCCTATACAGCCGACGCCTCCGCCCAATTCTGGATCCGGGACTTTCCGGTTGACCAGCTTCCAGCGGGCTGGCGGCTGGTGTTTGACCCCACCACACCCACGGTGCGCACCAATGAACAGCCCTATGTGGCTGGACGCAATTACACCACCATCATCGACGGGGCGCTGGTTTCGCCCGGCGTCGACGTCGTCAGTGTGAGGACCGCTGACACTGGCTTTGTGGCCACCGACCACCAGCCTGTGGCCTATGTGTTGAAAGCCCGGCCGCTCACAAGCTCGGATTGATGAGGAATTTCTCTCCAGTTGCCTTGCGGGCATAGGCGCGGACATGATCGGGGTAGAGCGCCTCAGCCAGCGACAAGGTTGAAGTATAATGGCTGGCAAAAGTCGTTGTCAGTTCACGTGCCACACGTTGGCGCAGGCCTAAGGCCGCTTCCAAGCCGATCTTTTGCAGATAAGGGGTCAGAAGGAACCCACCAACCGACCAAGACAGGCCAAAGGCGCGATCCAATTCGGTGGGGCGCAAGTCAAGGCTGCCGTAAATATAGACTTGCTTGAACGTGGATGAGCCATAACGGCTATATTCGGTTGCCGTGCGATTGGCGGCCGCCTCCATGGCGTGCAAGATGCTATTGGCCAGTTTGCCCCCGCCGACAGCATCAAAGGCCAAGGTGGCTTGGGTCTCCACAATGGCATCGGTCAGATCGGCTTGGAAAGTCTCTGAAGAGGAATCCACCACATGCTGGGCCCCTTGACCTTTCAATAAAGCCGCCTGTTCGGGGCTGCGGACCACATTGACCAGCTTGACCCCATCAGCCAAGCAAATGCGGTTGAGCATTTGACCCAGATTGGATGCTGCGGCGGTATGGACCAGACCCTTGTGGCCCTCGCGCTTGAGAACTTCAACCATGCACAGCGCGGTCAGCGGATTGACAAACATCGACGCCCCATCCGCTGCACTGGCCCCCTCAGGGAGGACAGAGCAGTCGCGTGCCAGAATTTTGCGGTGGGTGGCATACATGGCCCCACCAAACATGCCGACCTTCTTGCCGAGCAGGGCAGAAGCATTGGCCCCGGCGCGGATAACGGTGCCTGCCCCCTCATTGCCCACTGCCAGGGATTGATCCAAGCGTGGCTTCATCATGCCCATGCGTGCGGCAGGGATTGTGGCCGTCAAGACCGGCCGCGCCGCCGTTCCGCTGGCTTGTAAGGTGGCAATATCGGCCGGGCCCAGCAACAGGCCTAAATCAGACGGGTTGATGGGGGAGGCTTCGACCTGCACAATCACTTCATCGGGGCCGGGTTCGGGCACCTGAACCTCGGCCAATGACAGAATGAGCTGACCCTGATGGGTCACAGTGGAATGAAGCTCCAAGCCTTGAATGGCGGGGGCGGCATCTGACATCGGGAATCCTCCAACTGGATATTTTGGCTTATTGTTACCTTGCTAGCCCAGCCCCGTCGCCTTGTCGCGCACATTTCGCGCTGAACCGACATGATTGCGGGACCCGCCCCATCGTCAGCCGCATTTGAGCGGCGAGCTGTGCGCCGGGCAGATAATGGACAAAGCCCGCGATTGGTATAGGACATGGCCGCAAGAGCCGTGGATGCGGCCGTTCCAATCAGCCGGGGGGCCATAATGACCAAAAGCACACGCATCAGCCTGCTGATTGGGCTGATCATCCTTTGTTTGGGGTTGGGAGCCTATGCGGCTGGTGTGCGGCTGGCTTTGGGTCAAGAGCGGATCGACCCGGCACCTTACCTCGCCAAAGCCCAGACCTATCAGGTTGAAATCGCACGCGACACATTTGGCGTGCCGCATATTTTCGGTCCGCGCGATGCCGATGTGGCCTTCGGCATGGGCTATGCCCATAGCGAGGATGATTTTGCCACCATTGCGGATGCCGTCCTCACAAGTCGCGGAACTGCAGCTGCCATCAAGGGCAAGGATGCCGCGGTGGGGGATTATCTTGTCGCGCTGATGGACGTGTGGCCACGCGTGCGCGCAGGCTATGCGACCGAGATCAGCCCCCAAGCCCGCGCGGTGATGGAGGCCTATGCCGATGGGGTCAATCTTTATGCCGCACAAAATCCAGCCAAAGTTCCCAACGGACTCTTGCCGCTGACCGGGCAGGATGTCGCCGCAGGCATCATGTTCCGTTCGCCCTTCTTCTATGGCCTCGACAAAGTGCTGAAGTCGGTTCTTGAGCCTGAGGCAGCGACCAAGCCCAATCCGGACAAGACCCCGCCCAAAGGCTCCAATGGTGTGGCTGTTGCCCCCAAGCGGACCGATGATGGTGCCACGCGGCTTTTGGTCAATTCACATCAACCCTATGATGGCATGGTGGCTTGGTATGAAGCGGTGCTGGAGAGTGGGCAGGGCTGGCATGTGGCCGGGGGATTTTTTCCAGGCTCACCTTTCATGCTGCATGGCCATAATGCCAATCTTGGCTGGGCGAGCACGGTGAATAAGCCTGACCTCGTTGATGTCTACAAATTGACAACCGACCCGGCCCATCCGGGGCAGTATCTGATGGATGGCAAATGGCTGGCCTTCCGCACGGGGACAGCCCGCTTCCAGGTCAAGCTGTTCGGCCCCCTCCTGTGGACGGTTAAGCGAGATTTGTTGTGGTCGGTGCATGGGCCGGTTCTGGTCACCAAACAGGGCCATTTTGCCATCAGCTATGCCGGGCAGGGCGAACTGCGGCAGGCTGACCAATATCTGGCGATGAACAAAGCCGCTGATTTTGACCAATGGCGCGCGGCCATGGCGCGTCAGGCGCTGCCCAGCATCAATTTCATTTATGCCGACCGGGCAGGCACGATTGGTTATCTGTCCAATGGCCAGTTTCCGATCCGCAAGGATGGGGTGGACTGGGCCGGTATCCTGCCCGGAGATCGCAGCGATTTGGTGTGGAAACAACGGGTTGGCTTTGATCAATTGCCGCAAATGTGGAACCCACAGTCGGGTCTGGTTTTCAATGCCAATAATGATCCTCGTGTGGCAACCGACGGGCCCGACAATATGCGCGATGCTGCCATGGGTGCGCATCTGGGCTTGCAAACCAATATGACCAATAGGGCCTATCGCGCGCTGGAAACCTATGGGCAAGATCCCATCATTACAGAAGCCGATTTTGAAGCCTATAAATATGACCTGACCTACAGCGATAAGAGCCTGATGGCAGGACTGGTGGCACAGGCCTTGGCCTTTGATGCCACTGGCAATCCAGATTTGGCGGCGGCGCAGAAGATCCTCAAAGCCTGGGACAGGCGGACCGACACAGCCAATCGTGGTGCGGCGCTGGCGGTTCTGATGAGCCAAGACATTGGCCGGGCCGCTGAAAATGGCGAACCAGCCCCGCCGCTTCGGCCCGGATTAGATCAGGCTATCACCACGCTCAAGACCCATTTTGGCCGTCTTGACCCGACTTGGGGCGAGGTCAATCGCTATCGCCGCGGCACGCTTAATCTGCCCATTGACGGCGGGCCGGACATTCTGCGCGCAGTCTATGGCAAGGATCACGGCGATGGCACGCTGACGGCCACCGCTGGGGACACGTTCATTATGTTCGTCACCTGGGATTCCCAAGGCCGATTGTCGTCCCGCTCCATTCATCAATATGGCTCAGCCACATTGGATGCGACCTCGCCCCATTATGGCGATCAAGGCCCGTTGTTTACAGCGATGAAGACCAAGCCGGTGCTGTTCACCCGCGCTCAACTGGCCGGCCAGATCACAAAATCCTACCGGCCGGGACGTTGATCATTGATGCTGCTCTTTAGACCCTAAGCACCAGAGGCTGAGACAAAGAACGCGCAGAATGTTCAGATTTCCAGCGGAAACTCCATCTCAATGCCAAAGCCTTCCCCGACTTCAGACATCAGATGTATATCCCCACCAACGGCTTTCAGACTTCCAACAGCAGTCGCAAGCCCGAGGCCGAGGCCATCCTCGCTGCGCTCAAGCGCAGATTGACCTTGTTTGAAGGCCTGGATTGCCAGAGCGAAGCTGGACTGATCCATCCCCTTACCCGCATCGGACACACGTATGGCAACCCGGCCTTGCGGCGTTTTGAAGCCAGTGACTTGGATGGGAACAGCCCCATGCAAAAAGGCGTTTTCGATCAGATTGCGCAAAGCGGTTTGCAAGAGATCGAAATCCCCAACAATTTCGCAATTCTGGGTGCGGTCGGCCAGTTTCAGGTCAGACGATTTGCCGCCCGCGCGCAGGGCTTCCCGGGCAGCAGCCTTGATGAGATCCGCAACCGAAAAAACCTTGCGGTTGATTTCAATGTCGCCCGACAAGATGCGCGCGGATTCCATCAGCTGATCATGCATACGCTTGAACTTTTCAGCCGCCATCAGGATTTGCCGCGCATGACCCTGAATGGCGCCATTGTCGGCATGGCTTTCGATCAGCCGCCCAAAGCCTAAAATGACGTTGAAAGGTGTGTTGAACTCGTGACGCATCAGCCGCAGGATGTTGGTCTTAAGTGCGTCGGCTTTTTCAGCCAGGACCCGGGCTTCGCGCTGCTTGGCATCAGCACGGCTGTTGCGCAGCACATAGGCAAGCTGATGAGAAATCAGTCGCCAGTTCAGCGGCTTGATCGCAAATGACGTTGCCCCCGAACTATAGGCTCGGTCGATGGCTTCCATATCTTCCCGCCCGGTGATCACCACGATGGGCAAGCCTTCAAGGCCGGGAGTCGCGCGGACGGCGGCAATCAGTTCAAACCCATCCATGACCGGCATTTCCAGGTCAACCAGTGCGATATCAATGCCACCTTGCTTAAGTCTGGCCAACGCGGCGTGGCCGTCCTCGGCCACTTCGACTTCGGTGGTCGGGCTTGTCAGATAGACGCCCGCAAATTCGCGCAAGATCGGGTCATCATCGACCACCAGAATCCGGGCATGATCGGTCGGAACAAACTGGGCGCCCGCAGTGGTTTCGGGAAGTTGCCAAGCCTCAGCCATAGGGCAAGACCCCGGCAATATCAGGCCTGTTCAGCCTGTGACTTTTCAAACCACCCGCCATTTTCACCGACATTTTTCTCCCATTTCGCGCCGATTTTAGACCCAATCGGTTAACTGCCGGTCAACTGTGCCAGCCTTGCTGCAGATCAGTCCCCAAATGCCCGAGAATTGGGCCGATTGTGCCCAAAACATCAGGCTTAACCTGCATTTAATGTGTGAAGACTAAAGTCTATCGAGCAAAAATACCGGGTCAAATCAGGTGTCATCTTCCAACCAGCTAACAGATATAAAGTCGATCAGAGCGATGGTTCTGAAGGATAAGCTGGCTGTTGAGCCGACGGCAGAGACCAAATCCAGCACCAAAGCCCCGAAAGTGCCAAAAGCCACAAAGGTCCCGAAAGAGCCAAAGGCTCCCAAAGTTCTGAAGGTCAACTCGATCCGGTCGCGCTTGGCCGCCCTTGTGCTGGGCTCAGTGATCTTTTCGGTTGTCCCTGTTACCGGCATCTTCGCCTACCAAGACATGGTCCGCCACGCTGAAGTGCGCTGGTCAGAAATGCGTACTGCTGCCCAAGTCTTGGCCAGCAGTGCAGCAGAAGCAGTCAGAGACCAAGATAGCCAACGCGCCTTTACCGCTATCCGGGCCATTTCCCGGTCGCCAGGGATTGTCTATGCGCGGGTTGAAATGGCCAATGGCTATAGTTTGGCTGAAAATGGCTCAGGCACGCGCCTGCGCAATGATGTGAGGTTGGAGTCCGAGAGCAATAATCCCAATATGCTCGCGCTGATTACCACAAAATCCGTGGAAGTGGTCTCGCCCGTCGAATTGGGCGGGCAGGTCTTGGGCCGGGTCGTTGTTGTCCATACTGCGAAGGACTTTCTCACCCCGCTTTTGCGTTCCATCGGATCGGTTCTTGGGATTGCCTTGCTTGCGCTTTTGATGGCGCTTGAGATTTCACGGCGCATTCAGCGGGCCTTGACCAAGCCGCTTACCGAACTCACCAAATCGGTTGCAGCCATTGGGGAGAAGGGCGATTTCTCGCAGCGCGTGGAAGCCACCACGACCGATGAAGTTGGCACGTTGGTGACGGGCTTCAACGCGATGTTGGAAGCCATTGGCGAACGCGATCGGCGCATTGACGCCCATATGCGCGGTCTGGAGGCTGAAGTTGCTGCCCGGACAAGCGACTATTTGGAAGCCCGCGATGCTGCCGAGCGCGCGAATGCGGCCAAATCGGACTTCCTCGCCACGATGAGTCATGAAATCCGCACGCCGATGAACGGGGTGATGGTGATGGCCGAGCTATTGGCCGCTGAGGCCCTGCCAACCAAGGCCAAGCGTCATGCCGATACGATTGTGAAGTCGGGCCGCAGCTTGCTGGCGGTGATCAATGACATTCTGGATTTCTCCAAGATCGAGGCTGGCAAGCTGGAAGTTGAGATTTGCGAGATCAATGTACTGGATCTTGTGGATGACGTGCTGGCACTCTTTCACACCAAAGCGCGTGAGAAGGGGTTGGAGCTGGTGGCGTCTGCCAATCCTCAGGCACCCAAAATCATCCCTGCAGACTCGGTCCGCTTGGGGCAGGTCGTCTCAAACCTTGTGTCCAACGCGCTCAAATTCACCGAGACAGGCCACGTACTTGTCCGCATGGAGCCCGATCCCGACCCAGCTTTCTGGCGCTTGATCGTGCAGGATACTGGCATCGGGATCGCCGAAGACAAAATCGCTGGGATTTTCTCGGCCTTTTCGCAAGAAGACCAGACCACAACACGTCGCTTTGGCGGCACGGGTTTGGGCCTGTCCATTTCCAAGCGTTTGGTTGAAGCGATGGGCGGCCAGATTGGTGCCAAAAGCAAACAAGGGCAGGGCACCAGCTTCCACGTACGGCTGCCGACCTTGGCCAGCGACAGCCCGGTCCTGGCCATCCCGCCGGCCTTGGCTGACGATGATCCAGCCAGATGCGCCATGGTTTTGGTGGAAGGCCAGGTCGAGGCTTGGGCCATTACGCGCCGCCTGACTGCTGGACGCATTGTGATTAGCCAGTCGGATGCTTTGCAGCCCGATCTGGTTCTGGCTGACAAGCATTATCGGACCGAATTGCCCAGTGGCTTCAACCCCAAGAAACTGGTTCTGCTTTCTGACCCTGATGATCAGGATGCCGATGCGATGGTTCGGGCGGGTCATGCGGTCGCCAGTCTGCAGCGGCCACTGCGCCACGCCGATATCGACAATCTGATTGAGACATTGAAGGAAGGCCGCAGCTTTGCTCAGAAGCAAGCCACAACGCTGAACCAAGCGATCAGCATTGCCTATCCAGATGCCCGCGTGCTGGTGGTGGATGATGGCGAAGTCAACCGCGAAGTGGCTGTGGAAGCGTTGTCGCGCTTTGAAATCAAGGCTGATATTGCCGTCGATGGCCAAGAGGCCCTCGATATTCTGGCCACCAAGACTTATGACCTTGTGCTGATGGACGGGTCGATGCCCGTCATGGACGGCTATGAATCAACCCGGGCTATCCGTGCCCGCGAAGTGGCTGAGGGTCGCGCCCGCACGCCGATTGTTGCCTTGACGGCCCATGTGGTTGGAACAGCTGCGGATGCTTGGGCAGAGTGCGGGATGGATGGGGTGCTGCACAAGCCCTTTACCTTGATCTCGCTGGGTGAAATTCTGGCCAATAATCTTCCAAGCCATCTTGCCACCAAAGCTCTTGAAATGACCGCCTTTGACGGGGGTGATGAGGGTGCGGCCGACGAGCAAGCGACAGAAGGCGTGGGCGAGAATGGCTTGTTTGATGAAACCGTCATCGTGCCATTCCTGCGGGATTTGAAGACACATCGACGCGACTTTGTGTTGCGTGTCGTCGGGCTTTACCGCAACCATGCGCCCACCACCTTGGTGGACTTGCAAGAAGCACTACAAGCCAATGACCGCGATAAAGTGGCCAAGGCCGCCCACTCGCTCAAATCCATGAGCCTCAATATTGGTGCCAGTGCGGTGGCCAAGCTTGCTGCCAATATCGAGGCGGCTGTGCGCATTCACAATACGCCAGTTACGCAGACTGAAATCGACCGCGCCATCGCCCTCTTGCACATGACGCTGGATCGGTTGGCGACGCTGATGGAGACCGACTTCGCTGAGCCTGAAGTCACGCCTGCGGCAGTAGAGGTTAAGCCCCGCGTGGCCGATGTCCTCAATGTCAATAATTTGTCGCCAGAAGAAAAGGCGCTGCGGGACGAATTGGAAGCAGATATGGAGACCGGCGCGCTCAGCATGGTCTATCAGCCGCTCTATGATCGCACCGGCAACCACGTGGTCTCTGCAGAAGCCTTGTTGCGGTGGGATCGTGGCGGACGGGCGCGGATTGGGCCGGACATCTTTATCCCCATTGCCGAAAAGTCCGGCTTTATCGCCCATATCGGCCATTTCGTCCGCCAAGCTGTGTTTACCGATACAGCTGACTGGGGCGACTTGCCGATCGCGCTCAACGTGTCACCCCTTGAACTGATCGATGAGAACTTCGTGGGCGACCTCAAGGAATTGTTCCGCGAGACCGGCTATAATCCTGCCCGGGTTGTGCTGGAAGTGACAGAAACCGCCTTCTTGGGGGATCCTGAACGGGTGCGCCAATTGTTTGCCCAGTTGAAAAGCATGGGCTGCAAACTCGCGCTGGATGACTTCGGTGTGGGCTATTCCAGTTTGACCTCGCTGCATCGCTTCCCCTTCGACAAGATCAAGATCGACCGCGAGTTTGTCACCAGCCTTGATCTGGATGCCAAAACCTCACGCGAGGCTTTGGCCATCATCCAAGCCGTATCCAGTATCGGGCGTGCTTTGGGTCGGGAAGTGGTGGCCGAAGGGGTGGAAAGCCCAACCCAACACGCGGTGCTCAAGGCTGCGGGCGTGCATAGTCTGCAGGGCTTCTTGTTCGGCAAGCCCATGCTGGCCAAGGACTTTGCCCAATTGCTCACGACGCGCCCCGCTCCAGCAAGCCCCGGCCCTGCAAGCCCTGTTATGGCACGCCCGGGTGCGTCAACACAGGCTCTGGCATCCTGAGGGCCGACAATCGTGATGAAGAGGGCTGGCTCGTCCCCCTCAAATCATGTGATGATCGCCATCTAACAGGGAGAAGGTGTGAGCATGGACGTCTCGACCCGGCATAGCCTGCGGCTCCTGACAGGCCTTGGCATAAGCACACTGGCATGGTGTGGCTTATTGACGCCCGTTCAGGCTTCAGAACCGGCCGCTCAGTCCGCCCCGGCTGCGGCCACCCCGGCGCACGCAGCACCGGCCCTGCTTCCCCCCGCTGCCCTGCCTGCCGACAAGACGAACTTGCCCAAAGAAATGACGCCTGAGGGTGTGGTCGAAGAGCTTGTTGAGCAGACCTTGAAAGAGGTCGTCGAAGCCAACACAAATCCACAGCCGGTCCCTGTACCCTTGCGCAGCCTGACCCCGGTTCAGCTGGATGTCCTCAATAAGGATCTGCTGGATCTTGCTGATCTATTGGCCGGGCGTTGGGACAATGAATTGCAGACATTCTTTGAGCCCGAACTGAATATTCCCCCTGCCTTGCGACATGAACGCCTGCACGTCGCGGTCAAGCCACTGACCTTGCCAGAATTTGGTCCGGTGAGCTTTTATGCTGAATATCGCAAAGGTGGCGAAGCCGGTGCGGTGGTGCGCCAGCGGATTTGGACCTTGAGTGTGGATAAGGACCTCGGCGCCGTGCGCATGACGGGGTTCGCGCCCAAGGACGGCAAACCCTTGGAAGGCCTGTGGCAGGAGGGCAAGATTGCCCCCCAGCCCGAAAGTCTGAAAAAAGAAGCATTCACGCCGGTTCCAGGCTGCGACATTATCTGGCGGCGGCAGGGTGAGGGTTTTGCAGGCTCAACCCGCCCAGCAGCCTGTAAGCTCGTCACCAATGCCGACAAACGGGTCTTGTCGGTCAGCGAGCAGCACATTGTTTCCGCCGGCCTGTGGGAAGTGCGTGATGTGGGTGTGGATGAGCGCGGCGTGCGGGTGTTTGGCGGCGCTGAATCCCCGCCCACGCGACTGCGCCGCGCGCAAACCTTCACTTGCTGGGCCTCGGTGCCCAAAGGCAATGATCGGGTCTTTGCCACAGATCTCGTCCTCCATGATCAAGGCGGGGTCGCCACCGCCCGCTTTGAAGGGGGTGCAAGCGTGCGGGTGAGGCTGCGCAATGTAGACTGGCCCATCGGTCAAAACCGCCCCTCCTTGACGCTCTATCTCTTGGATCGGGAAGGGGACCGGGCCAGCGGCTATGCGTGGGGCGAGCCTCTGGCCAGCCGCCTCGCACTCGATGTCGGGGGTATCCAGGTCAGCTGCACCCGCGACCCCCGCGCACAATGGCGATAGTGCTCCCGGTTTCTCCTCAGCATCTTGTGGAGATGGGCGAACTGGGCCGCAGAGGCGATCGACAATTCAATCGGAGACAGCGATCCAAGCACGATGTGGGATCGCTTGGGCGGTCGCCAGATGGGCATTGTTTGCAGTATCAATTTGGGCTTCTAGAGATGATGGACCATCCGCGATGGCCCGTCATTTCGTATGTCGTCGCAAAGAGGCCCGCCCAAGCTGAGCCAATTCCAATTGACATTGGATAGACCCAGCGTGTTTGGCGCAACGATCTATCCGTTGGCATTCATCTCATCGCGTGCATGGGATCATAACCAAACTTCAAAGCCCTCACCCGCTATGACAGTCAGGAGCAGGATTCAAATTGGATTCCTGCACGGGTGAAATAGCCAAATTCTGATAGGCCGTCCGACGTCACAACAAGAACTTGACCTTCAATATTGGGGAAGCCGACAAAGATGGACCCGATCCGCGTGAGGTAAACGCGTTCGTGTGAACTTGATATTGCCACTGCACGGACATCATCACCCGCACACGCCACAATCTTCAGGCCTCGAAACTCCGCATATAAGACGGTTAAGACCAATATCAGCGCGCCAGAAAACAGACGTCTCTTTGTCATGATCAACACGTCTTTGGTTGCGGCTCCACGGGAACCTGAGCAGAAAAGTGCTTCGCGCCGACGCGTGCATGCCTTCCAGAGAATGCACCTTGGTCAAGCAAATCCTGACATCACTTAAATCGTACCCTGCCCCGACTTGCAACACAAAGGACCCAAGTTCACGGTTGCTTCAATTTGGGTGAGCAATAATGCTGAGACGGCGGATTTTATTGCGTCCTCTTTCGTTGCAAACTGCGGGGTTCGCGACGCCGTCATAGCAACGACGTCCACACCCTCAGGCGGCGGCACCACAGGTGGTGGTGGAGTTATTAGTCCGGAACTGCCACCCCCTACTGGAAACGGCAAGACGCCATAGCCACCAGATGGAATTCGTACCCCCGTTACGGTCATTCTATCCACCGGCGTTTCTGGGGTCGGCGCAGAAGGTGATGGCCTATGAGGTGCTTGCGGCCCAGGTGGAGGAGAAGGCGGGGGCGGCGCGGCACTATAGTCGTTGCCGTAACCAAAAGTGAAACCAGGTCCGAATGTTGTGCCAAAAGGCTTACCCCAACCGCTCCCCAATGCGCCGCAGCGCCGCGTGCGTCAGGGCCTTCACCGTCCGAATAGTTTGACCACCACCACGATCAGAAGCGCACTCAGCCCGATTTTCAAAATTGTATAGGCCCGCATGATGCGGCCAAGCTTGGCCATATTTTCCTGATGCAGCGCCTGTTCTTCGGGGGTCAGCTCACGGGGAGCCTCCTCCTCATCATCCCAACCGGGGGCTGGATCAGGCGGGGTGCTTGACGTGGCCATCACGCTCACCCCTCAAACGGATCGCGCACCAGAATTGTGTCATCGCGCTCGGGGCTCGTAGACAAAAGCGCGACGGGGCGCATCACCAATTCCTCGATCCGGCGGACATATTTGATCGCATTGGCGGGCAGATCCTTCCAAGAGCGCGCGCCGCGCGTGGTTTCCTGCCAGCCGTCGAAATATTCAAAGATGGGCTCGACCCGGGCTTGATCCTTGAGGCCCGACGGGAACCAGTCGAGCGCGCGGTCGCCAATGCGATAGCCAACACAGACTTTAAGCTGGTCAAAGCCATCGAGCACATCAAGCTTGGTCAGAGCAAGCCCGCTAATGCCGCCGACCACGGCAGCCTGACGCACCAGCACCGCGTCAAACCAGCCACACCGGCGGGGCCGCCCGGTCACGGTGCCAAACTCATGCCCGCGCTCGCCGATACGCTTGCCGATGTCATCGAATAATTCGGTGGGGAAGGGGCCTTCGCCGACCCGTGTTGTATAGGCTTTGCAAATGCCCAGCACATAGCCCAGCGAATTGGGGCCCATGCCGGTGCCGGCGGCGGCCTGACCTGAGACGGTGTTGGACGAGGTCACATAAGGATAGGTGCCGTGATCAATGTCGAGCAGCGTGCCTTGTGCGCCTTCAAACAGGATGCGGCGGCCGCGACGGCGGGCCTCTTCCAGCACTTTCCACACCGGTTGTGCATAGGGCAGAATTTTGGGTGCAAGGCTCAAGAGTTCAGCCTTGATGGCCGCCCCGTCCAGTTCGGGCAGATCAAGGCCCTTGCGCAAAGCAGTGTGATGGGCAAGCAGGCGGTCAATCTTGGCGTCCAATGCCTCTGGATCGGCCAGATCCGCCACGCGGATGGCCCGTCGGCCGACCTTATCCTCATAAGCCGGACCAATGCCCCGCCCGGTGGTGCCAATCTTGCCCGCCCCAGCCTGAGCTTCGCGCGCGCCATCAAGATCGCGGTGCAAGCTGAGGATCAAGGTGGCATTATCCGCCAAGACAAGAATGGAGGGGTCGATGGTCACGCCTTGGGCGCTCACCCGTCCGATTTCATCGAGCAGCGCATGGGGGTCGACCACCACGCCATTGCCAATCACCGACAATTTGCCTTGCACAACACCTGACGGCAGCAGCGACAATTTATAGACCTTGTCACCCACCACCAATGTGTGGCCGGCATTATGACCGCCTTGGAAGCGCGTGACCACATCGGCGCGGTCGCTCAGCCAGTCTACGATCTTGCCTTTGCCTTCGTCGCCCCATTGGGCCCCGACAACCACCACATTCGCCATGAGTCTGCACTCCCTGCTTGCGCCGGGTGCTTGAGGGCAGATGGCGGGTACGTCAAGCGGGCGGGCTGCGATCCGGGCTCACAACATCGCGCTACGCGCTGTCAGCCGACTGTGCCTTCAGATTCCAGTGCGACCGGCCCAGTCATGATGACGTGATTATCGCTGTCGCGCCATTCGATCCTCAAGGCCCCTCCATCGACTTCCACGGTGGCAAGCCGGTCTGCCAGTCGGCGGCGGACAGCCGCAACAAGTGCTGCACAGGCCCCTGTACCGCAAGCTTTGGTCAGGCCAGCCCCACGTTCCCACACCCGCAAGCGGATGTGGTTGCGCGCCACAATCTGGGCAAAGCCAACATTGGTGCGCTCTGGAAACAGCGGGTGATATTCAATCATTGGACCGATCTCGCGCACGGGGGCCAACTCGGCGTCCTGCACGAAGAAAACGCAATGGGGATTGCCCATGCTGACCACGCCCGGCCCATGCAGGATTGGGTCATCTATCGGGCCGACCTGCAATTCGATCCGTATGGTGTCCATGCGTTCGGACATCGGGATGCGGTCCCAGTCGAAGATGGGTTCACCCATATCAATGCTGATCTGGTTGGGGCCAGCGCTGACCGCCCCCAACAGCCCCGCCTCAGTCTCGATCACCAGATTGTCGCGGTTCATTTCCCGCATGACATACCATGCCACACAGCGCGCGCCATTGCCGCATGCGGCGACTTTGGAACCATCGGCGTTCCAAATATCACTATAGACATCAGCGAGCGGGCTCTTGGGATGACGCAACACCATGAGCTGGTCAAAGCCCAGGCCTTGGGCGGGGTCGGCCAAGGCCTTGACCCACGCCTCATCAGGGGTAAAGGCGCGCTCCCGGGCATCCAGGATCACGATTTCATTGCCCAAGCCGTTCATCTTCGCAATTTTCATCGTGATCATTTAGTCTTATTTGATTGATGATTGAATACCCAGTATCAACCATCTTCATGTTTTGGTCATGAAAAATGACAAACAATTAATGCAATGCCCCGGTTCCGCCGCAATTGCACCCAGATCGCGCCACATGCGGGGTCGATAACGTCATTGTCGGTTGGACAGCAGAAGCGTCGCAGGTTCTGGTTTCCCAACAGCCCCCCCAGCCCCCCTCCAGGGTCTGCGCCTGAGGTTCAACCGACACCAGAATTCCGACGGGCTTTCCGTCAACAGTCTTTTTCCATCGACACTGCGCCCTAAAACACTATCCCTTCTTTGCATCAGCGAAGAGGGGATATTTTTTTGACCAAACGCTTGGCTGGCCGACGTGCCATTATTACCGGGGCTGCTTCAGGCATTGGCTTGGCCACCGCCCAATTATTCGCCCGTGAGGGGGCCCAAGTTCTGGCTGTGGATCTGCCGGGTGAGCGGCTGGAGACAGCGTGTCGAGGCGAAACGATCATCACACTCGGCCAATCGGTGAGCGAGCCTGCCGCCCCGGAGGCGATTGCAGCCGCCGCTGTCGCCCATTTGGGCGGGGTGGATATTCTGTTCAACAATGCCGGGATCGCCACCAATCAGCTCATTGAGAAAATGGATGATGCGGCATGGGATCAGGTGCTGGATGTTAATCTGCGGGCGGTATTTCGGGTGACGAGAGCCGTCATCCCCCTTCTGAAACAAAGCCTTGCGGGGCGTATCATCACAACAGCCTCCGTCATGGCAGAAGGCAGCGGGGCGGGCCTAGGGGCCTATTCGGCTTCCAAATCAGCTGTGTTGGGCTTGACACGGGCCTTGGCGATTGAGCTTGGAAAATATGGGGTCACTGCCAACGCCATCCTGCCCGGCGCGATCCGAACCGGCATGACGCAAGGCCTTTGGGAAACCCGGCCTGACATCGCTGATCTGTGGGCACAAAAGGCGGTCCTGCGCCGATTGGGAGAGCCTGATGACATCGCCAAGATCGCCTTGTTTTTGGCCAGCGATGAGGCTGGCTTCTTGACAGGGCAGGGCTTGACCGTGGATGGCGGGCTGTCACTGCGGGTTGGGGGATAGAGGATGGCAAGCGCGATGACCGAGACTTTGAACCCGGTTTGGTACGGATCAGCACTGGCAGCATTGCTCTATCTGATCGTCTATAATCGTCAGGAGGCCAGCGCACGGCGTAGCCTGGTTAAAACCGCTGGTGTGGCCGGTCTGGCCGGGGTGGCGTTTCTTTCTGGTGGACCTGTGTTTCTGGTGCTGGCGCTTCTGGCCAGTGCGCTAGGTGATTATTTGCTCGCCGCCCCCGGTGACAGGCGCTTTATGGCCGGTGTGGTGGCTTTTGCCGTCGCCCATGCCTGCTACATCCCGTTATTCATCGCCCTCGGTGCAGGCAGTGCGCCGCTGGCGCTGTGGCAGATGGGGGCTGCTGGGGGATTGGTGCTGATCAGTGCGGCCTTATTGTTTGGCCTGTTATGGCCCCACTTGGGTGTAATGAAGGGCCCGCTTGCCCTTTATTTCTTGATCATTGTCAGCATGTGCGTTTGTGCCTTGGCGCTGCCAGCTTCAGCTGGTTTGGGGCTTGTCATGCTTGGCGTGGTCGCTTTTGCGGTATCGGACATGATTTTGGGGATAGAGATGTTTACCCTGACAGCAGACTCCCCCTGGCGACGCCTGACCAGTCCTGCGATCTGGATCTTATATTATGGCGGGCAGGCCTTGATTACCTGCGGCGTGCTGGCGGCTTGACCCGTCAGGCCGGAGGTGGGCCCGGCGGCTTGACCGACTGGGTCTTGGCGTCGCGCAAGGTGATATAGATGGTGGAGATGATGACAATGGCTGCCCCCACCATCGCCAATGTGTCGGGTACTTCGTGGAAGAAGATCAGGCCCGCCACTGCCACGAGGGGCAGTCGTATATAGTCGATCAGGCCCATCAGCGAGGCTTCCCCCGTCGACAGAGCCCGGACATAGCATGATTGGGCCACAACGCCCGCAAATCCCATGGCAATCAGAAGGCCCATGGTTTTGAGGTCCGGCAGCACCGGGTCCATGAACAAAAAGGGCAGGCCTGCCAAAGTGGTGGCGATATTGCCATAGACCACCAGCGTCAGCGGAGAATGATCACGCGTTAAATCCTTCACCGTCACCAAGGCAAAGGCAAAGGCGAGCGCAGAGATCAGGGCTGCCAGTGTTGCGGGGTCAAAAGCGGTGACATGGGCGGAAAAATCCGGCCGCGTCATCAATAAAATTCCGGCAAAGCCAATGCCGACTGCCGTCCAGCGCCGCCAAGCGACTTTTTCACGCAACACGATAACTGCCAAAATGGTCATGAACAGCGTGCGCGAGAAACTTAAGGCCTGGCTTTGGGCCAAGGGCAAATGCACCAGCGCATAAAAGCCTGCAAAGAAGCCGATCGTGCCATAGCTGGAGCGCAAAAGAAGTTTGCCAGGTCGCGTGGTCTTCCACACCGACGGGCCGGCCATCACGGCAAAGGGCAGTACTGCAATGACACCGGCCAGCGAGCGCCAGAAGATCAGCATGGCCACACTGGTGGTGGCCCCCAATCCTTTGGCCAGAACCGCCATCACCACAAAACCCAAGGCTGAACCCAGCATCCACACCGCACCCAGCGCATTGGGCGAAAGGGGTGGTTTCACAGCGGGGGCAGGATCAGCCATCGGGATGGTTTAGCTTTGAGCGGGCGTTGGTAGGCTATCGCCAAAAATGGCAGCCATGGGTGAGGGGCTTGCCGGGTCCCACGCATGGCGCGGCCCGATGGTGATGCCGCCATCAACCACCAAATGCGTGCCGGTGATGAAGCTACCGGCATCACTCATCATCAATAGCACCGCCTCGGCAATGTCACGCGGTTGGCCGGCCCGCCCAATGGGTTGAGCATTTCCGCCTTGATGGGCAATCAGGGCCGCCAATTGATCGGCTTGATCGCGTGGCAGGCCGATTGCCGTGCCAAAGATGGAGGTGGCAATCAGACCCGGGCAGATTGCATTGACGCGAATGTTTTTCGCCGCCAATTCTGCGGCGGCAACCCGGCTGAAATGGATGACGGCAGCCTTGGCCGTTGAATAAGCAATCGGCCCCCAGCCGGCCTCAAGGCCCGCGATTGAGGCGGTATTGACGATGGCCCCACCACCCCGGCGCGCCAGATGAGGTGTGGCGAATTTGGTGCCGAAAAACACCGAGGTCACCAGAATGTCGAAAATGGCTTTCCAATCCGCGGCGCCGATCTCTTCCAGCGGGCTCATCACCCCGGCAGAGCCGGCATTGTTGAACACCCCGTCCAGCCCACCGAAATGGGCAGCAGCCTCGTCCATAATGGCCTTGACCTGTTGTTCATCGCTGACGTCGCAATGACGATAGATCAACCGGTCTTTAAAGCGGGCTTCAAGTTGGGCCCCTTTTTCGTCCTGAATATCGGCGGCCAGAACATGGGCGCCCTCCTCAATCAGGCGCTCAACCGTGCCAAGGCCGATGCCGCTGGCCGCACCGGTGACGACAATGATTTTGCCGCTCATCCTGTCTGTCATATCAGGCTTCCTCATGCTTTCTGGCAGGCGCAGAGCGTGCCGCGCGCGCCCCTGCTCCGGGCGATTGGACCGGCCGTCGCGTGGTCGGCTAGATTTGCACCACCACTTTGCCGGTGGCCTTGCGGTCCATCAGATGGCGGATCGCTTCAGCACCTTTCTCCAGCGGGAAATGGGCCGAGACATGGGGCTTGATCTTGCCACTGGCATAAAGCCCCACCAGTTCGGCAATATTGTCCTGATTGGCCTTTGGATTGCGGGCTGTAAACGCGCCCCAGAACACCCCGACGATCTGACAGGATTTCAGCAAAGTCAGGTTGAGTGGAATGGCGGGGATTCCGGCAGGAAAACCAATCACCAGGAAGCGGCCTTCCCAGCCAATCGCCCGCAAGCTGGCCTCGGCATAAGCCCCGCCAACCGCATCATAAATCACATCCGCGCCATTGGGCCCGCAGGCTTTTTTGAACAAATCTGCCAAGGCCTTCTTGCCCTCGGCATCAAACTCGCCAGTGGGATAGACCACGCCTTCATCCGCGCCATGCGCCAAGCAAATATCGACCTTTTCCTGCGTGGAGCAGGCGGCAATCACTTTCGCACCCATTGCCTTGCCCAATTCGACAGCTGCCAAGCCAACCCCACCCGCAGCACCGAGCACCAAAAGCGTTTCGCCTGGCTTCAAATGGGCGCGGTCCTTCAGGCCATAATGGCTGGTGCCATAGGTCATGATGAAGGCAGCAGCTTCGTCAAACGGCATGGCGTCGGGGATGGGAATACAGCGGGCTGCTGGCAGTGCGATCTTCTCGGCCAATCCACCCCAACCGGTCGACCCAATCACCCGGTCCCCGACTTTGAGATGGGTTACACCTTCACCCACCGCAGAGACCACGCCAGAGACTTCGCCACCGGGCGCGAACGGGCGCTCGGGCTTGAATTGATACTTGTCCTGAATGATCAAAACGTCGGGATAATTGATGCCGACGGCTTTCACATCCAGCACCACATCGCCCTTGCCGGCCACGGGTTCGGGCAATTGCGCCAGGCTGAGGGTTTCGGGCAGGCCGGGTGAATTGGACAAAAGCGCCTTCATGTTTTCCTCCTGAGCAATCTGTCTGATCGATCTGTCTCTGCGATCTGTTCTCTCAGGCATAGCGAAGCAGCCCGCTTCGCACTAGAGGAGAGTTTGGCATTTTTCTGTCAGGCCACATGACGGCCTGATCTAAAAGGAGGTTGGCATGGCGTGGGCATTGGCACTTCATGGCGGGGCAGGGCCAGCACGGGGGCGTTCCTACGACCGCGAGGAAGCCCATTTGGCTGAAGTTTTGCGCCGGGGTGCCGACATGTTGGAAGAAGGCGCTGCAGCCCTTGATGTTGTGGTGGCGATGGTTGGTGAGCTGGAGGCCTGTGGTTTTCACGTGGCGGGGCGCGGGGCCTCTGCCAATGCCGATGGCATATATGAGCTTGATGCTGCCGTGATGGACGGGGTTAAGCGCCGCGCCGGGGCGGTGGGCGGGCTGGTTGGCTTCCGCTCTCCCATTCAAGCGGCCCGCGCCGTGATGGACCAAACACCCCATGTGCTGTTGATTGGGGCAGGGGCACAAGCCTTTGCCAAAAGTGCAGGCCTCGAAGAAGTCGGCGATCCTGCCGCTTATTACACCCCGGCGGTGAGCCGTCCGGTTGAACCGGGCGAACTTGCCCATGGCACGGTGGGCGCGGTGGCGCGCGACACCGCCGGCCGCTTGGCGGCAGCGACCTCGACCGGCGGGCTCCTCAACAAAATGCCAGGGCGGGTCGGCGATACGCCCTTGATTGGGGCAGGCACCTGGGCAGATGAACGTGTGGCCGTCTCATGCACGGGTCAGGGCGAATATTTCATGCGTGCGGCTGTGGCTGCCGACATTTCAGCCCGTGTGCGCTATGGCGGCCAGACTTTGGCGGCGGCGTGCGCGGGGGCTCTGGCCGACATGGAAACCCAAGGCGGCGATGGTGGCCTGATTGCGGTAGACGCGATGGGAAATGTCGCCACGCCCTATGTCAGCGAAGGCATGAAGCGCGGCATTGCCACCCATACCGGCCGTTTTGAGGTCAAGACGTTTCGGTGAGGGGTGCGTTCTTGGAGATGTAGGTTGAGGTCCAAAATCTCCCCCTCCGCCCAAACTGCTTGGCGTGACGGGCAGACATCGCTAAAGCGGACAGCCTTGCCTCTGGGCATCATGGATTTTGACACCACATGACCGCTGATACCCCCGCCGCCAGCCGCGCTGAGACCGCTTTTGCCACTGCCAAGACGCTGGCCGAAGCGCTGCCCTTTATCCAACGCTATGACCGCGAGACCGTGGTAATCAAATATGGCGGCCACGCCATGGGTGATGAGGCGACTGCCCAGCGTTTTGCCGCCGATGTGGTGCTGCTCAAGCTCGTCGGGATACACCCCGTCGTCGTGCATGGTGGCGGGCCACAGATCAGCGCCATGCTGAACCGGGCCGGGGTCAAGAGTGAGTTTGTCGACGGTCTGCGCGTCACCGATACCGCCACGATGGAAATTGCCGAGATGGTGCTCTCCGGCGCAGTCAACAAGCAATTGGCCCATTTGATCACCCAAGCCGGTCGGGAAGCTGATGTGCGCGGCGTCGGCCTGTCGGGCAAGGATGCGCGCCTGTTCACGGTCGAAAAAGTCGTCCGCACCCGCAAGGATCCCGAGAGCCGGATTGAGCAAGTGGTCGATCTGGGCTTTGTTGGTGATCCCAAGGAAGTTGATGCCCAATTGGTCATGACCCTGATCAAGGCAGACCAGGATTATGTGCCGGTGGTGGCCCCCATTGGCGTTGACCCGTCTGGGGCTACCTTCAACATCAATGCCGACACCGCTGCCGGGGCCTTGGCCGGAGCCTTGCACGCCAAGCGCTTCCTTTTGCTCACCGATATTGAGGGTGTGAAGGATGGCAATGGCAATTTGATCCCGGAAATGACGATTGCGGACGCCCAAGATCTGATCGCAACAGGGGTTGCCAATGGCGGGATGATCCCCAAATTGGAGACAGCCATTGCCGCGGTTGAGGCCGGTGTTGAGGCTGTCGTCATCCTTGATGGGCGCACGCCGCACGCCATTCTCAACGAGCTTTTCACTGATTCAGGTTCTGGAACCCTTATTCGCTCATGACCACACGCCCGCTGACCCAATTGTATCAGGCCGAAGATTGGGTCTTTGATCTCGATAACACGCTTTATCCGGCTGAATGCGACTTGTTTGCGCAGATTGACGAGCGCATGACGGAGTTTGTCAGTCGCTATTTGGGTCTCGATTATGACGCGGCCAAAGCGATGCAAAAGCATTATTACACCACTTATGGCACCACGCTGAACGGCATGATGCGCGAGCATCATATGCCCGCCAGCGCCTTCCTCGATTATGTCCATGATCTCGATTACAGCCCGGTCCTGCCGGCCCCGAAACTGCGTGCGGCGATTGAGGCCCTGCCTGGGCGCAAAATCGTGTTCACCAATGGCTCGCGCGGTCATGCCGAACGCACACTGACGGCTTTGGGATTGGATGGTCTGTTCCATGATTTGTTCGACATTGAGGCTACCGGCTATGTGCCCAAGCCCAAGCGTGAAGCCTTTGATGTGCTGATCGACCGTCATGTAGTGGAACCAAAAAAATCTGTGATGGTAGAGGATTTATCGCGTAATCTTCTGACCGCACATGAACTGGGTTTCTCCACCATTCTGGTGTGGAGCTGGAAGGATTGGAGCCATGAGCCGCTCGATGGTCGCCCAGCGGGGCCTGTCGATGAAACGCCTGACCATGTCCATCATGCCACCAATGATCTGACCGCTTTTCTCGAAGCTGTGGTGGAAACCGGGCAGAGCCATGCCTGATATCCACACCGATCTTGCCGCCTTTACCGCCAATAAGGCGTGGGGCGCGCGTGATTTGGCCGAGATTGCCGGGGCCAGTGTGCGCCTGCATTGGACCGATCAACCCTATATCTGGCACACCAATCAGGGGGCTGAAGTCTTCATGGTGGTCGATGGGCAGGTCGATATGTCCTACCGGGTCGACGGGGTGGAAAAGACCGTGCGCTTGGGCCCCAATGATGTGTTTGTGGCCCATGTCGGCGATGAACATATTGCCCGCCCCGTCGGGATCGCCCGGATTCTGGTGGTTGAAGAAAAGGGCTCTATCTAGGTTTACGCCATGCACCATCTGCACGACCCCAATGCTCCACCTGCCGCTGAGATTGGTTTCGACGATTTCCTGAAAGTCGATATTCGTGTGGGCACGATTGTGTCGGCAGAGGTTTTTGCCCAAGCCCGCAAGCCCTCTTATATTCTGATGATCGACTTTGGACCGGCTGTGGGCATCAAGAAGTCATCGGCTCAAATCACCGCGCATTATCAGCCCGATGCCCTGATTGGCCGGCAAGTGGCAGCGGTGGTCAACTTCCCGCCCCGCCAAATCGGCCCAATCCGCTCTGACGTGCTGACCTTGGGCTTTCCCGATCCTGCGGGCGAAGTGGTGCTCTTTGCCCCTGATCAGAACGTTCCGAACGGTGGACGCCTGTTCTGACGGCTTAGGCCTGATCTGACCCAAGCGATTGCGCAAGGCCTCAAGCACAGGCATAGCAGGGCCTTGAGCTTTCACCTGCCAGCCGAAGAAGATCATCGCGATGTCCGACCTGTCCCATTTGCAAGCCACAATCGACGCAGCCTGGGATGATCGCGCGTCGGTCTCGACCAGTACGATTGGTGCAGTTCGAGATGCGGTGGCCGAGGCCTTGACCCTTTTGGATCAGGGTGTGGTGCGGGTGGCTTCGCGCGGGGCCGATGGGGTATGGACGACCCATCAATGGCTCAAGAAGGCGGTGCTGTTGTCGTTCCGCCTCAATGACAATTATCTCATCGACCCTGAGCATGATCGCCAAGCAGTGCAGCATGCCGGACGGGCCTTTGACAAAGTGCCCTTGAAGACAGCCCGCTGGCTGGAAGATGATTTTCGCGCCGCAGGATTTCGCATGGTGCCTGGCTCGGTCGTGCGTCGGGGCAGCTTCATTGCCAAGGGCGCGGTGCTGATGCCCAGTTTCGTCAATATCGGGGCCTATGTCGGCGAAAACACCATGATCGACACGTGGGCCACCGTGGGGTCGTGCGCCCAGATTGGTGCCAATGTGCACATCTCAGGCGGGACAGGTATCGGCGGGGTGTTGGAACCCTTGCAAGCCGGGCCTGTCATTATTGAGGACAATGTGTTCATCGGTGCGCGCTCTGAGGTCGCCGAGGGCGTCATCGTGCGCGAAGGGGCAGTGATTTCCATGGGCGTGTTCATTGGCGCCTCAACCAAGATCATCGATCGGGCCAGTGGTGCGGTATATCGCGGGGAAGTGCCGGCCTATGCCGTGGTGGTGCCTGGTTCTCTCCCCGACCCCAAAGGCGGGCCAAGCCTATCATGTGCCGTCATCGTCAAAACGGTCGATGCCCAAACCCGCTCAAAAACCGGCATTAACGAGCTTCTGCGGGAGTGAAGTCAGCGATGTTTGACCAACCCCCCGGCCATCATCTGGCACAAATCAATGTCGCCAAGTCCCGCTTTGATCAGGATGACCCGCGCTTTGCAGGCTTTACGGGCAAGATTGATGCGGTAAATGCCGTGGCTGAGCGTGCGCCGGGCTTTATCTGGCGGCTTAAGTCCGATGCCGGCAATGCCTTGGATATTCAAGCCACAGATGATCCCCGCTTTTTGATCAATATGAGTGTGTGGGAAAGTGCCGAGGCGCTGGAAGACTTTGTGTGGAAAACCATCCATGTCAAAGTCTATGACCGGAAGGCGGAATGGTTTCCAACCCTTGATACCCCGCATATGGCCTTCTGGTGGGTGCCAGTCGGCCATGAGCCGAGTGTCAGTGAAGGCATGTCAAAGCTTGACAGCTTGCGTCTTCATGGCCCAACCTCTGAGGCATTCGGATGGGAAAGCCTACCTCATGTCGCGCAATGGCGCGCGCGTCGCTGCGGATAAGCGGGTAAAGTTCAAGCCGGAACATCGCATGTGCTGCCGTTCGTGATGAACCTGCTTGACCTGCCGGCTGGCATGTCATTTTTTATTGTTAGAAAAACTTAAAGATTCGGGCCGCTCCCTGCCTCGTTAGAATGCCTGTTTGGCTGAACGGATCAAAATGGTAACTCGATTTGCAATCATCGGGGCGGCGCGCATCGCCAAGAACGCGCTGATCGACCCAATCGCTGAGCATCCCGACGCGCTTTTGACAGCAATTGGTGCCTCCAGCCTTGCCCGCGCGCGTGAGTTTGCCATGGCGCACACAATCCCCCATGCCGGGACATATGAGGACGTCATCGCCCGGCCCGATATCGATGTGGTCTATATCGCGCTGCCACCCTCTGGCCATTTGGAATGGAGCCTGAAGGCGCTGGCAGCTGGCAAGCATGTGTTCTTGGAAAAGCCAGCCACCATGACGGCGGAGGATGCGCACACTTTGGTGATGGCCGCTGATGCGGCAGGAAAGAGGCTGATTGAGGCCTTTCATTATCGCTGGCATCCTTTGTTTGTCCGCGCCATGGAGATCGTCCGCTCGGGCCAGCTTGGACGTCTGGTGACAGGCTCGGCTGAGTTTTCGGCCCCGATTGCCCGCAATGCGCGGGAGTTTCGCTGGCAAGCTGCCTTAGGCGGCGGGGCATTGGCTGATTTAGGCTGCTATCCTGTTTCCTGGATGCGTCATCTGGCTGGCGCAGAGCCGGTGGTAACGGCAGCACACCAGGATTTGGAAGCAGATGGCGTTGATCGCCGCACAACGGCCCATCTTCGCTTTCCGGACGGCTTTGAGGCTGACATCATCTGCGATATGGACCCGCCAAATGGCCAGCGCACCCCCTATCTGGAAGTCATTGGTGACAAGGGCCATATGGCGATTACCAACCCCCTGGCCCCCCAATATGGTGCAGAGATTCTGCTTGATATTGATGGGCAGGAGACCCGCGAGACCTTCCCGCGTCGACCGACATTTGCCTATCAGTTTGACGGTGTGGTTGCCGCCATTCAAGCGGGGACGCCCGTGTGGACCGAGGGGGCTGATCTGATTGGCAATGCCGAAGCGATGGCTGCCATCCGCTCAGTGGCCGCCACTGGTTAAGTGGCCTGATCTGCACTAGTTTGGCAGCATGACTGCTGCACTCCTCGATCCGATCCATCTGGCATGTGACTTGATCCGCAAGCCTTCTGTCACGCCGGCTGATTTGGGCGCGTTGGATGTGGTTCAAGCTGGTCTTGAGGCGATGGGCTTCTGGGTGAGGCGCTATCAGTTTGAAGATATCGACAATCTCTATGCCCGTTACGGCGATCAGCGGCCCAATTTCTGCTTTGCGGGTCATACCGATGTGGTACCGACCGGCGATCTGGCGCAATGGCAAGTTGATCCGTTTGAAGCTGCCCTCAAAGACGGATTTCTGATCGGTCGAGGTGCGGCGGACATGAAGGGCGGGATTGCCGCCTTTTTGGCCGCTGTCGGACGGTTTTTGGCCAAAAATCCCAAGCCAGCGGGCTCGATCTCCCTGCTGATTACCGGGGATGAGGAGGGTATCGCCCTCAATGGCACCAAAAGGCTTTTGCAAGCCATCACTGAGGAAGGTGAAATCCTCGACCATTGTCTGGTGGGCGAGCCGACAAATCCAGACGCCATGGGCGATATGATCAAAAATGGCCGTCGCGGGTCACTCAATTGCACAATCACCGTCACTGGCGTGCAGGGCCATGTGGCCTATCCCCACAAAGCGGCAAACCCGGTGCGTGTTCTGATCGACATGCTGCATCGCTTGCAGACCCATCCTTTGGATCAAGGCGCGCCGGGCTTCCAGCCCTCCAATCTGGAAGTTGTGACTGTGGATGTCGGCAATCCGGCCAGCAATATCATTCCGGAAAAGGCAACAGCGCGCTTCAACATCCGTTTCAATACAGCCCATAGTGGTGCAAGCCTCACCGAGTGGTTGCAGGCCGAAGCTGCCACCGCGCAAGACGGGTTTGCAGGACGGGTTGATCTGGCGATCATGGTGTCTGGCGAGGCTTTTTTCACCCCGCCTGGCCTGCTGACCGATCTCATCCAGGATGCGTGCGCGCAGGTGACCGGGCGCAGGCCAGAATTGTCCACCACCGGCGGCACGTCGGATGCCCGCTTCATCAAGGATTATTGCCCGGTCTGCGAGTTTGGCCTTGTGGGGGCGACCATGCACCAAATCAATGAGCGGGTCGCCACGGCGGATATTGAGACATTGACCCAAATTTATGAGACCGTCTTGCAGGGCTATTTTGCCAAGGCTCAGGCCTAAATAGGCCTCCACCCACGTTGATTTGAGCTTTCTGTGGAGTCAGGTCATCACAAGGCCATGGCGCGCGCACCTTCGCTCTTTAACCCCCGTTTCCTCGTGCAGAATCTGCGCGATGGCTTTGATGCTGCCAAGGCACGCACGGGCCATGAAGGCGTGCTGATTGCTGTGTCCGGCGGGGGGTTGTTGCTGGCCTTCTTTCTGTTGGCCTTGCTGGCACCTGTGGCCATGCGGGCACCGGGCGTGGTGTCCTATGGGCTTGGGGCGGTGATCCTTATCATGGTGCTGGCCTCCACCGGGGCAGGTGCGCTGGCATTGTGGCGCTTGATGGCCGAAGCCGGCAAAGAAGGCGGCAGCGGGGTGATTGGGGGCGCGAGCATATTGTCTGAAGCCGCCGTGCAAGCCGCACTTTCAGACGCAGAAGACGCCGGATTGCGCGCATTGGGGGCCCGCGTGGTCGATGATGCAATCACAGGCCGCGTGCAGGGGCTCGCGCTGGCAGCCGTCCAATCGGCCGGACATGTGTTTTTGGTCATACGTTTGAAACAGGCGGTCAATTTCAGCCTGATATTCGCCCCCAAGGCCTTGCCTTGGCCGCATCCTTTGCCGCCGGATGGCGCATTGACGCCTGTGCCGCCCCCGGGCGGTACTGACGGACTTGCCTGGGCGACGGACCGCGAACAAGGCCTGATCTGGTCTGCCAAATGTGCCCCCGCCATTGCCATGTCCGCTGCTGGCGGCGAGGCCCCCTTCCTCAGCCTGCGCCGCAAAGCTCTGGTCTTGCGCTGGAGCCAGGGCGATGTGGGGACGGCGGCCCTAATCGGGCGCGAACTTGCCTTGGTGCTGGCCCCATCATCCACCCAATCATCAGGCAAGTCGTGATCGTTGCTTCTGCAAACTTTGCTAGGCAAACCCGCAGCTTGGCCTAAGCTAGATCCCAATAACACATAAGGGAGGGGAGCGATGTGGCGTTGGCTGATCTGCGGCCTAGCAGGCATGGCCGTGGGAATAGGCTCTGCTTTCAGCATTTCGGGGGGTTGGCTGTCTGAAGCCAGCATTGTCTCGGGTAAATGGTCCACCGACCCCACTGTGGGGGCAGCAGCGGCCAATCCGTGGGTGCGGGCAACCATTGCCAGAGTTGGCCTTTTGGCGCTGACCAAAGAGGAAACCATCTATTTCAACCGCGAGCTTGATGAGGATGGAGCCCCGCTGGTTGAGACCTGCACCTATGCCCTGTCTGGGCAGGCCTTGCCCACACGCTGGTGGTCCATCACCATTTATGGGGCCGACCAAATGCTGCCGGTCAATACCGACAAAGCAAGCTCGATTGACGCAACCCGCGCTTTGCCCGCCGGGGCTACAAGCTGGACTGGCAGTCTAAGCGCGAACCGCCCTGCCACAGGCCAGTGGCTTTCAAGCAAGGGTGGCGGGCGCTTTTCCCTGACCATCCGGCTCTATAATCCCCAATCGGTCGACAGGGCCTTCCTCGAAGGCCTCAACCTACCCCAAGTGAAGAAGCTTTCCTGTTCTGGCGCGGTGGCCGGAGTTGGGGGGAAGAAATGAGCCAGACAGACGTGACAATTCCCAAAAAAGCCGGCTGGCTGAAACCGCTGGGCTTCGGGCTTGTGCTGGCGGTTCTTGCCCATCTTTTCACCATTGGGCTGATCCCCAGTGTGATCATGAATGTGGCGATGAAACGGATTGGCGAGGCTGCAGGTGGCCTTAATCGCATCAGCCATAATGATATGGTGACCCCGCAAAACCAGCGCATCGTGCGGTCATCGCCAGACTTGGCCTATTCGACCTGCGCGCTTGATTTGTCTAAGGGCCCTGTGCGCATCTTTCTGGGCAAAGGGGCTGACTATATGAGTGCGGCTTTCTATGCGGCCAATACCGACAATGTCTTCACCCTGAATGACCGCAAGATCGGGCCTAAAGGGGCCCATATCATGGTGGTGAGTGCGCGCACCCCGCTGGCGGCTAAGCCCGGCGAAGTTGTGGTGAGCCTGCCCAGCGACAAGGGCCTCCTCTTGGTTCGGCGTCTATCGCCAAGTGCAGAGGCTTTCACACGGGTGCAGGGAGAGCGGGCTAGTGACTATTGCCGGGCCGTGCCGGACCCGATCTGACGGCAGCAAAATGGCAGAGGCAGACCTTGTTGAGACCTTCACCATGGGCAGGCGCATCGCCCGCCTTTATGCGCATGGCCGAGAGCCGGTCCATGTCGTGGTGATTGACGATTATCTGGAAGACCCAGACGCCATGGTCGATATCGCTACACACGGCCCGCCCTTTGCCCCCAATGGCCCGTTTTATCCGGGCATCCGCGCCCCAGTTCCAACACAGGCGTTTCAGACCTTGCTGGGCCCTTTGGCCGATATTCTGCCGCGTTATTTTGGCTATGCTGGGCGGGCAGGGCTGCGGGAGTGCAATTTCTCTCTGGTGACCACCCCGCCTGATCGCTTGGCACCCATTCAGCGACTGCCGCATTTTGACAGTCTCGAATATGGCCGGGTCGCAGCGCTGCTTTATCTGTGCCGGGGCGACCATCAGGGGGGTACGGCATTTTACCGCCAGCGTTCGACCGGGTTTGAAACTGTGGATGCGGGTCGCTTTGATGCTTTCGAGGCCGCGCTTACTGCCGATGTTGCCCGCCATGGCTTACCCGCATCGGGCTATATCGATGAAACCAGCCCGATTTATGAGATGATTGGCCGGCATGATGCCCGCTTCAATCGCATGATTGTTTATTTCAGTGCCAATCTCCATTGTGCTTATATTCCCGACGATTTTGTATTTGATGATCAGCCAGCAAGCGGTCGATTGACTGTGAATGCTTTTTTGGGCCAAGGCCCGGCTTAAGCTGACCGGCTGAGAGAGGAGCCGTCCTGAATGAAGCGCCGTCATCTGGTATCTGTGGTGGCCAGTCTGCCACTGCTGGGCGTGCTGGCAGGGCGTAGCGCCGCAGCCGACCCCGCACCTGAGCTTGTGGGGCGCTGGGGTGGTGTCTTGCAAGCAGGCCCAACCGGCCTGCGCCTCGTGCTTGAAATTCCTGCCTCGGGGCTTCCCGTGCTCTATTCGCTCGATCAGGGCGGGGCACCCATTCCGGCTGGTAGTGGCACTGTGAGTGCCGAGGGCCTTGATGTGAGCTTTCCCGCCGTGCGCGGCAGAATGGTTTTGAAAACTCTTGGCCCAGATGTGCTGGAAGGCAGCTGGACCCAAGGCGGTAGCCTGAAGCTTCGCCTTGAACGCCTCAGCCCAGGGCAGGAGCCAAAGCCCACAGAATCCAAGCCTTTTGCTGACTTGGCTCTGGCTGTCTTGGAGACCCGCGTCACTGCCAAGATGCCAGCCCTGACCGCAGGCTTTATCGCCATGCGCGATGGGCAAAACATGCGCCGAACCGAAACCAAGGGCGTGTGCGTCATGGGGCAGGATCAAGAGGCAAAGGCCGAGATGGCCTGGCACATCGGCTCCATCAGTAAATCGATGACCGCGACCTTGGTCGCTCGTCTGGTTGCGCGCGGTCTATTGGCGTGGGATCTGCCGCTCAAACAGGCCTTTGCGACGCTCGCCCCGGATATGCTGCCTGCCTATCGTGATCGGACATTGTTTGATCTGATGACAGGCCAAACAGGCATGCCGACCAATCTGGGCCCCTTCGACATGCTGGCGCAAGCCGCCGCGGACTCTCCTCATGAAGGCCGTAAATCCTGGGTGGCCAAAGCTTTGGCAATGACACCGGAAAAAGGCTGGGTCTATCCCAATAATGGCTATGTGCTGGCAGGGGCCGTGTGCGAAGCGGTCACGGGCAAGACCTATGAGACTCTAATGGCTGAGGAGGTGTTTGGCCCGCTGAAAATGACCACTGCGGGCTTTGGCCCTCCCGGGCAAGGCAATCCCCAAGGCCATCGCAAGGCGCTGATCGGGGGTAAGCTGATTGGGGTTGGCACCGGTTCTGGTGCTGATAATCCCGCCAGTATGGCCCCCGCTGGGGGTATTCATCTGTCGCTGCCGGATCTGTTGACCTACGGCCTTGCCCACAGCCGCGGGCACGCGGGTGAGATGAGCGATTATCTGCCCACGCAGATGTGGCGCTTTTTGCATACACCGCCTGAGGGTGCCGATTATGCCCTAGGTTGGCTTAAACAACAGGACGGCACCCTATGGCACAATGGGTCCAACACCTATTGGCTGGCCGAACTGGCTTTTGACCCCGGCCTGCCTGCCGCTTGGGCATCGCTCACCAATGTCTTCGCGCAACCGGGCAGCTTGGACCGTGTCATGGCCACCGCGCGCGCAGAGGCCATGACACGATTTGACGGTGATTAGTCCATCTCATTCACTCGGTTAGGGTAAAGCTGATCGTATAGCGGGCGGGATAGGCCACAGCGATCCCATCAATGGTTTGGGGCTGGAAGGTCCAAGCCTCAACCGCCCGGCGCGCAGCCTCTGCAAAGCCATAGCCGCGTGGACTTTCGCCGATGACCACAAGATTACTGACCTTGCCCTGGCTGGTTACGGTAAAGCTCAAAGTCACTTCACCATTCATCTCTCGGTCCAAGGCTTTGCGCGGAAAGATTGGATTGGCGCCGGCAATGCGGACCGGATTGATGATTAGGCGCTGGACAGGCACGGGGTCGGGCTCCACCGGCAAGGTCTCCGGCACCGGGTCTAGACCCTGTGCGACCGGGCCTGCCACAACCGGGCCTTCGGCAACCGGACCCAAGCTCAGTGGTTCAGAGGAAGCTATTTCAATCGGGGCTGTGCTGGGTCGCTCGGATAAGGTGGATGGGGCGTCCGTCACAGGCCGTACATCCTCACGCTTTGTCTGAGGGCGAACCTCCGGCGGCGGCGGTGGCGGTAGGACTTCAGGTTTGACCCGGGGTTCCATAGGAATTGCAGGCGGTTCCGGGATCTGGAACTTCGCCATTTGGGGTGCATAGCTCAGGGCCAGATAACCCAAGCCCAACCAAAGAAGGCCTGAGCCGGCCAAAGTCGCGGACCGCATGAAGGCCTTGTGGGTCATCACAGTGCCGGTTTCAGCTGTGGGCGTTGAGAAGAGAGGCGAGGAAGAGTGGGTCATGGGACAACTCCTGCAAGGGGCAGCTGACTGCGGGAAGACAATCAGTGTTATAACAAGTAACCCAGATTTCCCTTACGTCAATTACAAACTTTCCCTAACGTCATGTTGACGGCAGTGTCATTTTTTGCAGTCGGGGCGGCAAACCTGCTTTTCTTTGTTCGAGCATGGGATAAGCTCTTCTCAAATCACGACAAAACTGAGGGAACGCCAATGAGCCAAGCCACCACGACTGCCACGCTAAGCGGGGCCGAGACCGATATTGGTACGTATGATTATATCATTGTCGGGGCAGGCAGTGCCGGATGTGTTCTTGCCAATCGATTGACCGCTGACCCTTCGATCCGGGTCCTGCTTTTGGAAGCCGGTGGTAAAGATACGTCGCCCCTCATCCACATCCCGGTGGGCTATGCCGAGACCTTGAAAGATCCCAAGGTCAATTGGCTCTATCAGACTGAAGCCGATCCCGGCACCAATGGCCGCCAGCACGTGTGGCCACGCGGCAAAGTGTTAGGCGGTTCCAGCTCGATTAATGGCCTTCTCTATATTCGCGGCCAGAGGCGCGATTACGATATTTGGCGGCAATTGGGCTGTGAGGGTTGGGGCTGGGATGATTGCGCGCCCTATTTCCTCAAATCCCAGAATCAGGAACGGGCTGGGCTGGACGGCCATGCCACGGGTGGGCCGCTCAATGTATCCGATGTTACCCAGAAGCACCCGGTGTCGGATGCAGTTATTCAGGCTGGTGTCGAGATTGGCATTCCCCGCAATGATGATCCCAATGGCGAAAACCAAGAGGGGATTGGCTATTATCAGCTGACGGTAAAGAACGGCATGCGTTGTTCGGCGGCTGTGGCCTATCTCCACCCGATCAAGCAGCGGCCGAACCTGACCATCCGGACCCATGCGCTCGCCCATCATGTGATTTTCACCGGCAAGCGCGCGATCGGCGTCCAGTTTTCGGTTGATGGCGATCTCTTGGTCGCCAAGGCCAGCCATGAAGTCATTTTGTCGGGTGGGGCGATCAATTCCCCGCAATTGCTCCAGCTTTCCGGCATTGGTCCGGCAGACCTCCTGCGCCGGCATGGCATCGCGGTGAAAGTCGACCTGCCCGGTGTGGGGCAGAATTTGCGCGATCATTATGTCGTCGGGATGCGCTATCGCCTGAAACCGGGGGTCAAGTCTGTCAATGAGATGACCAAAGGCCTGACCTTTGTGGGGGAAGTGCTGAAATTTCTGTTCCAACGCAAAGGCTTGCTCACCCTGTCTGCCGCTCACATTGCAGCCTTCGTCAAGACAAGGCCAGAGCTTGAGACCCCGGATGTGCAATATCACATCCTGCCCGCCACGATGGACCAGAAGAAATTATTCGACGAGCAGAAAATGGTGCTGGAAGACCGGCCCGGTCTGACAATCGCGCCTTGCCAATTGCGCCCGGAAAGTACCGGCCGCATCGAAATCAAATCGGCAGATCCCAGCCAACATGCAGGCATTTGGCCAAATTATCTGGCCGATAGTCTAGACCAGCAGACGATTGTTGAAGGCCTCAAGATCGGTCGCCGCATGGCTCAAGCCCCGGCTCTGGCGGGCCTGATCGAGGCGGAAATGGAGCCTGGTTCAGCTGTTGTCAGTGATGAGGCGTTACTGGCCTATGCCCGCGAAACCGGCTCAACCATTTATCATCCCGTCGGCACCGCCAAAATGGGCCGGGACGCCATGGCTGTGGTTGACCCAAGTCTGAAAGTCATCGGTGTCGATGGATTGCGGGTGGTTGATGCCTCGATCATGCCGCGCTTAATCTCGGGCAATACCAATGCGCCCACCATCATGATTGCCGAAAAGGCCTCTGATATGATCTTGGCCGCGCGCGGTCAGTCGAGCCAAGCGGCCTGAGAGGGGATCACGGCGTGGCGGTGGTCGGGAGCGGCTGCGGGCTTGGTAACTTGCGGACAGCGGGCAGAGCGGCGACATCCTGCCCACCCGCGGCTGCGAACATATCTGCCAGGCTTTCATAAAAGGCTGCCAAGGCCCCGGGGCTTGGCCGCTTCAGATCTTCCAAGGTGGGCAAGGGCGACAAAGGCTTGCCCTCATGGGCTGCGGCCATGAAGTCCTCCCAGATGAGAGCGGGCAAGGTGCCTCCTGTTACGCCCCGCATCGGGGTTGAGCCGTCATTGCCGACCCAGACGCCACAAATGATGTCAGCAGTATAGCCGACAAACCACGCATCGCGATAATTCTGGCTGGTTCCGGTCTTGCCTGCAGCCTCCCGCCCGCCGGGCAATTTTGCCCGCTTACCGGTGCCAAAGGCGACCACATCGGCCAGCATGGCTGTCATTTGGCGCGCGCGCAGCGGCTCATAGACTTGTACGGGGGCTTTCTTGTCGCGCTGATAGGCGACAGTGCCGCGCGTGGTATCAATGCGCTCAATCAGATAGGGGTCAACGCGCACCCCATCATTAGCCAAGGTTGCATAGGCGCGGGTCATATCAAGCAAGGTGACTTCGCCTGCCCCGAGAGCAATGGACAGATTGCGCGGCAATTCGCTGTCGATCCCCAGTCTTTGGGCCAGTAGCAACAGCCGGTCGATTCCCACTTCAGCAGCCAATTGAACAGCCACAGTATTGACCGACCGGGTCAAGGCGGTCGACAGCGTCATAGCACCTGCATAGCCGCCACCGAAATTGCGCGGTCGCCATGTGCCGATTGTTATCGGGCGGTCCACGCGGATGGTATCGGGTGACATGCCTTTTTCCAGAGCAGCGGCATAGACGAATGGCTTAAAGCTGGAGCCGGGTTGGCGCTTGGCCATGGTGGCACGATTATATTTGCTTTCGCCATAGTCTCGGCCACCCACGATGGCCAGAATACGGCCTTGGCGGTCCATGGCAACAAGCGCAGCCTGGGTCACCCCGCTGCCGCGTCCAGCGCCAATTAATTCTTGAACAGCCGCCACAGCCGCCGCCTGCATCTTCTGATCGACGGTGAGCCGCAAGACCCGATCAGGCGCGATGGGTCTGCCGATACTGTCAACCTCTTTTTGGGCCATGTCGATGGCATAGCCCAACTGTCCCTCGGCAAGATCGGGGGCAATTGTCAAGACGACGGGTTCCCCAGACGCCAAAGATGCCTGGGCTTGGGTAATAAAGCCGGCTTCGACCATGCGGTTCAATACAACAGCCCGGCGCTCAACCGCTGGCGCTGCGGTCAAGTCGATTGCAAGACGTCCGGGGGCCTTTGGCAGGCCTGCAAGCATGGCGGCCTCTGCCAAGGTGAGTTTGGTGGGATGTTTTGAGAAAAAATGCCAAGCCGCCGCATCCAGCCCATAGGCATTTTGGCCAAAATAGATGCGGTTGAGATAGATTTCGAGGATTTCCTTCTTGCTCAAACGGCTGTCGATCTGCCAGGCCAGCACCATTTCCTGCAGCTTGCGTTTGAATGTCTGTTCCGGGCTCAGATAGACATTTTTGACCAATTGCTGCGTGATGGTTGAGGCTCCTTGGACCGTGTGTCCGGCGGTCAGATTTTCCACCACCGCCCGACCAATCGACCACAGGTCGACCCCGCCATGCTCGAAAAAGCGCGCATCCTCCACCGCCAGAAAGGCCTGCAGCACATGGGCCGGCAAGGCATCAACACTCACTTTACGGCCATAGCGGGGCCCGCGCATGGCAATGGTTTCGCCATTGGCATCAACCATTTCCAAACTGGGTTTGCGATTGGCTGTCCAAATTTCTTCATTGGATGTGATTTTAGGCAGGTCTGAAAAGAAGTGTCGCCAAATGGCATAGGAGGTCAGCCCCGTCAGCGTGACGACACTGAGGGCCAAAATGATGATCAGCCGCATGTGATAGGCTTGCAGCTTGGCGCGACGATCCATCAAGTCCGCGCGAAAGACGCCGTGATTCACCTCAAAACCCACCTTCAAACATCTTCAGACAACGAGGCTGATCCGGGGCAGGGGTCAAGCTTTATCCCTGCGTCCGTGGCCATATTCAGGCCGGTAAACCGCAGAAAATCGGGCCGTTGCACTGAATTTGCACCTTGGGTTGGGTTCAGACTGACCTGATCTGTCAGACCGGGGCGGCCCCGCCTTCATGCTCAATGACATCACCCATCCCCGTCTCTTGAGGCGGACAGGAGAAAGTCATGTTGCGTGTCCGTGCCCCAGCCCGATTTGTCGCCCCAGTCTGCACTGCCCAATCCAGCAACCGACAATCTGCGTCGGTGGCGGTATCAGCGCTTAGCATTGTGCGCCTTCAGCCTTCAGCATGGCTTTCTAACCCAGCTCAGCACCGACGATCTTCTGCGGCTCAGTCATCATTGGCCATTCTGGGCGAGGCCCAACCAATTGCCCCCTCTTGGCAGGTGGCGCAGCTGGTTGGTCCTGGGCGGAAGGGGCTCGGGAAAGACTCGCACCGCAGCAGAATGGGTGCGTGAACAGATGGAAAGCGCAGCCTGCTCACGTATGGCCCTGATCGGGCCGACCTTCGCAGACGTCCGCGACGTCATGGTCGAGGGGCAATCCGGCCTCCTGGCGATTGCCAGGCCGGAAGAGCGTCCCAGCTTCGAGGTTTCCCGCCGTCGCCTTGTCTGGCCGGGTGGGGGCACGGCATTGTTGTTTTCCGCTGAAGATCCCGACAGCCTGCGCGGCCCGCAGTTTGACGGTGCGTGGGGCGATGAAATGGCCGCTTGGGCCAGGCCTGAGGCGGTTTTCGCAACGCTGCGGCCTGCCCTGCGTCTCGGGCGTGATCCGCGCATGGTCTTATCTACCACCCCGCGCCCCATTGCAGCTCTCAAGCAGCTTCTGGCCGACCCCACCTGCGCGGTCACGCGGGCTCCCACACAGACCAATCGGCATTTCTTGGCCGATGGCTTTGTCGAAGATCTCGCCCATCGTTGGGCAGGATCTGTTTGGGCGCGGCAGGAATTAGACGGTGAATTGGTCGATGATCCGGAGGGGGCTTTGTGGACGCGCGATCAAGTGGCCAGCGCCCGCAACGCCCCACATGTGGTGGCCGCAGACCGGGTGGTGGTGGCCGTTGATCCTCCTGCCAGCATGGGAGCGGGGGCCGATACCTGCGGCATTATCGTCGCCTGTGCCAGTGGGCACGGCCACCAGCGGCGCGCCACCGTCTTGGCCGACCTGTCGTGCCAAGGCCTTGCTCCTGCCGATTGGGCTGCGTGTGTGGCCAAAGCCTATCAGCACTTTGCAGCCAATCTGATTGTGGCTGAGGCCAATCAGGGCGGGGAAATGGTCCGCGCCGTTTTAAGGCTGGCCGCCCCTGCTGCTCCAATAAGGCTGGTCCACGCCAGTCGCGGCAAGCGGACGCGGGCCGAGCCTGTGGCCCTGCTCTATTCGCAAGGTCGGGTCAGCCATCAGTCCTGTTTCCGCGACCTTGAGGATCAGATGTGTCGCTTCGGTGCCGCCGGTTTTCAAGGCTCGCCTGACCGGGTCGATGCGCTGGTCTGGGCGTTGAGCGACCTCATTCTCGACCAGGGGCCTCGTCCATCGGCCCGCAGCTTATGAACGGATATTCACTCATGGCCGCATTTGCGCTCTTTCGTCGCCAACAGCGACAGCCCACCCCTCCCGCTGAAGCCAAGGCATCTACGCCGCTTTTGGCTTACACAAGTCCAGGTCGGCCTGCGTGGACACCGCGCGACTATGCTGCGTTGTCGCGAGAAGGGTTTCAGCGCAATGCTGTGGCCTATCGCTGTGTCCGGCTGGTGGCAGAAGCAGCGGCCTCAGTGCGCTTGCGCTTTCTTGGAGGCGACGGCCAGGCCCATCCGTTTCAATCCTTGTTTCAGCGGCCTAATCCCGAACAATCGGGACCGGAACTATTGGAGGCATTTTACGGCCATCTCCAGATTGCCGGCAATGGCTGGCTTGAGCTGATCGCGCTGGAGGGCGAACCCCGCGAAGTCTGTGCCCTCCGCCCGGATCGGGTGCGTATCATTCCTGGCGCAAGTGGGTGGCCTGCAGGCTGGGAATATGAGGCCAATGGTCTGAAACGGCGGCTGTGGCGCGATCCGGCAACAGGGCGGGCACCGATTTGCCACCTCAAGCTCTTCAATCCGGCGGATGATCTCTATGGCCAGTCGCCATTAGAGGCCGCCGCCATTGCCGTGGACATTCACAATGCGGGTGGGGCTTGGAACAAGGCGTTGATTGACAATGCTGCCAGGCCATCCGGCGCACTGGTTTATCGCGGTCTGCCCGGCGCCGAGCGGTTGAGCGAAGAACAGTTTGAACGATTAAAAACCGAATTGAGCCAAGCCCATACAGGTGCGGCTAATGCGGGAAGACCCTTGCTATTGGAAGGCGGGCTTGAATGGACCGCCATGAGTTTGACCCCCGCAGAAATGGACTTCGTCGAGGCGCGCCGCGCCGCGGCACGTGACATCGCTTTAGCCTTCGGTGTGCCGCCCATGCTGTTGGGCATACCCGGTGATGCGACCTATGCCAATTACAAAGAGGCCAATAGCGCCTTCTGGCGGCAGACCATCATACCCTTGGTGACCAAAGCGGCCGCGGCTCTTGAGACTTGGCTCAATCCTTGGACTGAGCAGGTTCTCCGCGTTCAGCCAGACTTTGATCAGATCCCAGCTTTAGCAATCGAACGCGAAGCGGTGTGGGCGCGACTGGAGGCAACAAGCTTCCTTACCCAGGACGAGAAGCGGGCTCTGGCGGGTCTGCCCGCGAAGGCCAAGCCTGCGCTTGGGGAGGCCGATCAATGAGCGAACAAACGACAACCACAACCGGTCGTCTGGCGAGCGACTTTCGCCTGACATTAGCCATCCTCATCACCTTGGTCCTCCAAGCTGTCGCTGCCCTGTTATGGGTGGGCGCGGCGGCCCAGCGCCTTGATAATCTGGAAGCCGAGATCAAGCTGCAACAACCCATTTTGGAGCGCATGGCCCGCATTGAGGCCCAGGTTGCCGCGATACGCTCCAGCCTCGACCGGATCGAAAACCACATTGATCAGGAGGGGCCATGACCAGCTCTTTGATGATTGCGGGCTATGCCAGCCTGTTTGGCCAGGTCGACCTTGCCGGTGACGTTGTTCGGCATGGGGCCTTTGCCGGTTCGCTCCAACGCCTGCCAGCTGCGGCCATAAGGATGCTTTACCAACACGACCCTGATCAGCCGATTGGTCATTGGATTGAAGCGTTTGAGGACGATGTGGGCCTGTGGATGCGCGGCCAGATCAGGGTTGAACGCCCACAAATCCAGACGGTTGCAAACCTGGTGCAGTCAGGATTGGCCGATGGCCTGTCGATTGGATTTCGCACGTTGGCCTTTGAACCGCGCCCTTCCGGCGGACGGATCCTGACGTCTATCGACCTGCGCGAAGTGTCGATCGTGACCTTTCCCATGCTGCCGCGCGCCCGCTTTCGGGTCAGCAGCCCGACACGCACAGGCCCACCCGCAAGGCGGGTGGAACTGGCCTCCCCCCTCTAACCCCGCCATTCCGGCGACTTAACGGAGACGATGATGGAAACCAAAATGAACAATATACCTGACGTGCGCGCAGCCCAACATGAGCTGATGTCAGCCTTTGAAGCCTTCCGGGCCGCCAATGATCAGCGTCTGGCTGAGATGGAGCAAAAGTCGACAGTTGATCCCTTGTTGGAGGAAAAAGTCGACCGCATTGATCGCGGTCTGACGCGGGCTCAGGCCACGTTGGACCGCTTGTCACTGTCTGGCCTACGACCGGGCGCACAGACTGTTGCGGGTCTTGAAGCCACCGAAGCCAAGGCAGCCTGGGCCAGCTTTATGCGACGCGGGGATGAGACTGGCCTTGCGGCCATTGAAGCCAAGTCCTTGTCCGTGAGTGTCGCCACCGATGGCGGTCATGTTGCCCCGCCAGAGGTTCAAGCCACGATTGACCGGCGCATCATCGCCAGTTCGCCTATGCGTCGGCTGGCGGCCATTCGTACCACCTCGGCCAATGTTTTTCGCAAGCCAATTGCGGTGACCGCACCAGCAGTCGGTTGGGTGGCTGAAACCGCTGCGAGGACCGAGACCGCGACACCATCGCTTGATCTGCTGTCGTTCCCAATGGGCGAAATGTATGCCATGGCCGCTGCCACCCAGACCCTGCTTGATGATGCCTTGCTGGACATGGATCAATGGCTGGCCGGTGAAATCGCAGAAAGCTTCTCAGCCGCTGAAAGTATTGCTTTTATTTCGGGAGACGGCGTCAATAAGCCCAAAGGTCTTTTGGCTTATACCGCCGCCCCGGACGCCACAGCAACCTGGGGCCAGCTGGGCTATCTTGCCTCAGGCGTGGCAGGGGCTTTTCCCGCCGCCAATCCGGTCGATAAACTTGTCGATCTCACCTATGCGCCAAAAACACCATATCGCGCCAACGCCAGCTTCCTGATGAACCGGCGCACGGTCGGATTGGTCCGCAAGTTTAAGGACAGCGCGGGCCAGTATATCTGGCAGCCCTCGCTGGTCGCAGGGCAACCCGCGACGCTGCTCGGCTTCCCTGTCGTGGAATGCGAGGATATGCCTGATGTGAGTGCCAGCGGGCTGGCGATTGCCTTTGGTGATTTCGAAAAAGGCTATTTGATCGTTGACCGGGCAGATGTCCGCGTCCTGCGCGACCCTTACACCAACAAGCCGTTTGTCATGTTCTATGTCACCAAGCGCCTCGGCGGCGGTGTGCAGAATTTTGACGCGATCAAATTGCTCAAATTTACCGTCAGCTGAGGTCGGCCCATGTCCCTTGAAATTCTGGAGCCCCCGGTGGGCGAACCTGTGAGCCTGACTGAGGTACGAACCTATCTGCGGATCGGCACCCAAGGCGAAGATGACCTTTTGGCCTTGTTCGTAACGGCCGCCCGCGAGATGTTTGAAACCCGTACAGGTCGGGCTTTGGTCAGCCGCCGGGTGCGCCAGAATTTCCTTGGGCCCTTGCAGCCGGGCTTTCTCTTGCCAGCGGCAAGTCCGGTCAGCCTCATTTACGGGGTGCGCCAGCTATTGGCCGATGGGTCAAGCCGTGCCGCCGATCCAGGACTCATCACCTTGATGGATGGCAAATTCAAGTTGCAGCGAGACGCCAGCGACCTCAGCGTGGACTATCAGGCGGGCTTTGCGAGTGTGGCTCAAATTCCCCAAGCCTACCGGCTGGCCATTCTGGAAGAGGTCGGTCAGGCCCTGATCCGGCGCGACGCCGAAGCCGTGGTCGCCGCCAGCCAAGCCCTTAAGTCCGGGGCTTTCGGACAGGTGCGCCTATGACCGCGCTGGCATGCCAACAAGCCTTGGACGCTGCTTTCCGGGCCGATCCAGCCGTTCAGGCGACCTTGGGAAATCCAGTTCGACTTCTCGACGCTCCTATTAAGCTGGCGGCTTATCCGTTTGCTTGGTGGCGGCGGTGGGAGACAAAGCCCGCCGATGCGGCTGAGGTCCGAGGCGAGGAGCATGTTGCCACCTTGGAAGTCGTCAGTCGTCAGAGCGGGGTCGAGGTCGCGCGTGCCGCGGTTGAGGCGCTGTCCAATTGTGCAACCAGCATGCATCCTGCCGTGGTCGGTGTGCGCATCATTCTGGTTTTGCCGCTCTATTGCGATGTCTTGCGCAGCACGGATGGCCGTTCCTGGCTCGGTATCGTGCGGCTAAAGATTGTCGCCGAATACATCTGAACAAATATTCATTGAGGAGGTCTGTATGGCCGGACAAGCGGGACGGGATGTCCTATTGAAAATCTCCGATGGGGCGGCATCGCCCGTCTTCATCACCATTGCCGGCCTGCGGGCAAAAACCATTGCCCTATCCGCCAAGTCGGTGGATGCAACCGCCGCCGATAGCCCCAATGCCTGGCGCGAATTACTCGCCGGAGCAGGTCTCAAAGAGGCCAGTGTCACCGGCTCGGGTGTGTTCAAGGATGCTGCATCCGACGCTTTGGTGCGCGCGAGCTTCTTTGCCCAAGATAAGCGGATTTGGCGGTTGATTATCCCTGATTTTGGCGCGCTGGAGGGGCCTTTTCAGGTCGCGGCCCTTGAATATGGTGGGGCCCATGACGGCGAAGCAACCTTCTCCATGACGCTGATTAGCGCAGGGGAATTGGGGTTTAGTCCGCTATGAGCGCCCAGCCTACCCATCCTGTGGCGCAGGCTGCGCGCGGTGAGGCGGTTTTGCATATTGATGGCCGTCCCTTGATCCTGTGCCTCACCATGGGCGCGCTGGCCCGTCTTGAAACCGCCTTTGGTGTGGACAGTTTGCCAGCGCTGGAAGCCCGTTTGCGAAACTTGTCGAGCCGGGATGTGTTGGTGGTTATTTCAGCCTTGCTGCATGGCACGGCTTTAAGCCCCGCAGACCTGGCAAGCTGCCGCATTCATCCCGACGAAGCCATTGCCGCAATCACCAAAGCCTTTGACGGGGCTGGGGTATGAGCCTGCTGCCATGGCCGCGCCTGTTGGCTGATGCCATCGGCCTGGGCATTCCACCGAAAGACTTTTGGGCGCTGTCCGTGGCTGAATGGCGCGCACTTTGTGGTCCACAAACTGGGCTGGATCAGGCGGGCCTAGCACGGCTGTCTGCAGCCTATCCCGATGAAGAGATCCCCACTCATGACGCAACTGAATAATGATTCATTTAATGCCGGTCTGCAACAAGCGGCCGACAGCTTGGAGGCTTTTGCCGCTGGTCCTGCCCAAACTGCCGCCGATGCGGTGGGTGATGCATTTGCAAGGGCGGGCAAGCGGGTTGCTGCATCGCTGGCGGTTGCAGCCCGAAGCGGCGAGTTATCGGTTCGCGGCCTGGTTTCTGCCCTGTTGCGTGATCTGTCCAAAATCGCGCTGGACCGATTTGTGACCCATCCGATTGAAGCCGCTTTCGCCAAAGCGACAGGTGGACTGGCACTGGCTGGAGCACGGGCCGACGGAGGCCCAGTCAATCGCGGTGGAGCCTATCTGGTCGGTGAGCGCGGGCCCGAATTATTCGTCCCCACAAGCAGCGGGCAAATTCAGGCAGGCCCGTCGGTTCCCACCATCACCATCAATATCCAGATGGCACCGGGCCAGTCTCTGACCGAGGTGAAACGATCTTCTCATCAGGTTGCCGCCGCGCTGGCGCGCGCGGTGCAGCGCGGGAGCCAATTGCTATGACAGCCTTCCACAATGTTGAATTTCCATTGAAATTGGCACGCGGGGCGGTTGGTGGACCGGAACGGGCAACTGATGTGATCACCTTGGCCAATGGCCGAGAAATCCGCAATAGCTGCGTGTCGCTTGCACGTCGCCGTTGGGAAGTCGGCTCTGCCATTCGCAGCTTAGACGATCTGGCGGCCATCACAGCCTTTTTTGAAGCACGAAAGGGCAAGCTGCATAGCTTTCGCTTCCAGGATCCCGCCGACCATAAAAGTTGTCGCCCTTCGGCTACGCCCGGCCCGTTTGATCAAGCCCTTGGCACCGGAAACGGGCTAAACCGGCAGTTTCAGCTCCAGAAGACCTATGGCGATGGGGCTGGAGCCAGCGTCCGGCCAATCCGCTTACCTTTGGTCGGAAGTGTGCGTGTCGGTGTTGGCGGGTCAGAAATCGCTGCCAGCGACTTCAGCCTCGACGGGACGTCGGGACTTCTCACGCTTGTGCAAGCCCCCGCCGTCGGCCAGCTCGTCCAAGCAGGCTTTGCTTTTGATACCCATGTGCGCTTTGACAGCGACCGGCTCGACATTGCCCATGATGCGTTTGAGGCCGGTCGCATCATCGCGTTGACCTTGGTTGAGGTCTTGCCATGAAAGTGCTGCCACTTGGCTGGCGTGACGCGATTCAGGCCGGCGTCACCCATTTTGCCCATGCTTGGCGACTGACCCGGCAGGATGGATTGGTTTTATGCGCCACCAATCATGATCAAGATCTCACGGTGGGCGGCCAGCTTTTTCGGGCTAGTCAGGCGCTTTTGGAGAGCCCAGCCGATCAAACTATGTCCCTCAGCCCGGGCCATGCTGCATTGTCGGGAGCCCTTGATCTGGCTGGTGTCCGCGAGGCCGATATTGCGTTGGGATTGTGGGATCAGGCGCGTGTCGAGGCGTATTTGGTAGATTGGCTCAACCCCGAGCACGCCTTGCCGCTCTGGACAGGTTATGTGCAGGCAATCGCCCAACAAGACGCCCATTTTGAGTTTCAGATTCAGACCCTTGATCCGGCTCTAAACCGCACGATCGGGCGGCTTTATAGCCGCAGTTGCGATGCCGATCTGGGCGATGCCCGTTGTGGGGTCAATCTGGCTTTGCCAGCCTATGGTGTGGACGGCCATGTGCTCGCCGTTTTAAGCGATCGGGCATTGCGCCTGGCCATATCTGCCCCGGTCGATGTGCTGGCTTTAACGGGGGGTGCGGTGCAGGTCACGACCGGACCTGCCACAGGCTTGCATATCGGTGTTGGCGTTGCGGCGCAGATGGCTGGCGGGCTTGATGTGCAGCTTCTGACCCCGATGCCATTGGCCCCGGACCTGGGTGATGGGGTCCATCTTCAGATCGGATGCGACAAGCAATTTGCAACTTGCCGGGACCGGTTTGCCAACAGCTTGAACTTTCGCGGCATGCCAACCCTGCCTGGTGATGAAGCCGCTCTGGCCGGACCATCAGCCACAGACAATAGTGGGGGCAAAAGATGAGGCGCGAGATTGTGAAGCGGGCGAGGGCGTGGCTGGGTACACCCTATTTGGCGGGTGCCAGCCAAAGAGGGGTGGCGACCGATTGCGCAGGGCTCATCGAGGGGCTCGCGCGCGAACTCAACCTAGCTTGCCCATCCAGATCCTGTCTGTCAGGTGGACTTTTGGAGGCGGTCCAGTCGGTATTGCTGGCCGGTGAGCACCCTTTTGCAGGGGATGTCATCCTCTTGGCTCAGACCCCAGGCGGCGAGCCAGTCCATGCCGGTCTGATGGTGTCTCCTGATCGTTTCATCCACGCCCATTGGACTGCAGGCGTGGTTGAAAACCGCTATGGCCGCTGGTTTCAGGCCCGCACATGCGGTGTGTTTATCTGGCCTGAGACGCCGCAGTCGACCACGCCAGTCCTGCAGGAGATTTAAGCCATGGCCAGTCTGATCCTTTCGTCGGCCGGAACCAGCCTGTTTGGTCCGATTGGTGGGGCTTTAGGGGCATTGGCGGGCTCTGCCCTCGACCAAATGCTTAGCACGGCCCACAACCCGCCGATTAAGCAGGCATCTCGCCTGTCGACCTTGAAAGTGCAGGGTGGCGGCGAAGGTGTTCCGATCCCAATCGTCTTTGGCTGTGCGCGTGTCACAGGCCAGATCATTTGGGCCAGCCGCTTTAAGGAACATCGTCATTCCCGACGTGTCGGTGGCAAAACAGGCCAGAAGGTGGTGGAAAATTCCTACACCATCAGCTTCGCCATTGGTCTGTGCGAGGGGCCTATCCGGGGCATTGGTCAGGCTTGGGCCAATGGTGAGCGGTTTGATCTGTCGACATGTACTTTCAGGCTTTATCTGGGTGGCCAAACTCAGATGCCCGATCCACTGATCGAGGCACTGGAGGGCTTAGCCAATGCCCCGGCTTTCCGCGGATTGGCCTATCTGGTGTTTGAGGATTTTCCTGTCTCCAGTTTCAATGATCGCATCCCCAATCTGTCATTTGAAATCATGGCCTCTGACCCCAATGGCACTGAGCGGCCGCGTCTTGAAGCTCTGGCTCGCGGGGTTTGCCTGATCCCGGGGGCAGGGGAATTTGCCTATGCCACCACGCCGATCGATACGCTCTGGACCCCGGGTGTGGCGACACCGGAAAACCGACATGCCGCGCAAGACCGCACCAATTTATTGGTATCGCTCGACCAACTCAGTCGCGACTTTCCCCACGTCGATCATGTCAGCCTTGTGGTGGCGTGGTTTGGCACTGATTTGCGGGCGGGACAGTGCCGGATTGAACCACGGGTGGATCAAGCCGCCAAACCGACTCGGCCACGTGGTTGGTCTGTGGCGGGCTTGCGTCGTGATCAAGCGCAAATGACCACGCGCGTGGATGGGCGGCCTGCCTATGGTGGCAGTCCGGATGATTTGTCGGTGGTCGAGGCGATTGCTGCCTTGAAAGCCCGCGGCCATCAGGTCACACTAAACCCCTTTGTCATGATGGATATTGCCGCGGGCAATCGCCTGCCGGATCCCCATGCCAGCACGCTTGGCACTCTGGGACAAGCCGCCTATCCGTGGCGGGGACGGATCACATGCGATCCCGGTCCGCGGCAAGCCGGCACGGTCAATGGGACCGCCGCCCTGCTGACCCAGATTAATGCGTTTTTCGGTACCGCTCAGGCCAGTCATTTTTCCCTTGATGGCTCGCGTCCAATCTATCAGGGACCGCCTGAATGGTCATATCGCCGCTTTGTGCTGCATCAGGCAATGCTGGCAAAGGCGGCGGGTGGGGTTGAAGCATTTTTGATTGGATCAGAACTGGTCGGTCTCACCCGCTTGCAAGGGCCCGATGGCGGGTTTCCGGCTGTGGCGGCCTTACAGGATCTGGCTGCTCAGGTGCGCCAAATCTTGGGACCATCTGTTGCGATCAGCTATGGTGCGGACTGGACAGAATATGGTGCCTACAGGCCGCCGGGAAGCACAGACTTACGCTTTCCCCTAGACCCCTTGTGGGCCGATCCCCATGTGGATTTCATCGGTCTGGATTGGTACCCGCCTGTAACGGATCGCCGCCCCGGCCAAGCCGAGCCAGATCTCCTCACCTATCAGGCCGGGATTGAGGGCGGGGAGGGTTTTGACTTCTATTACGCCAGCGAGGATGCCCGCTTGTCTCAAACGCGGACCCCGATCACGGATGGGGCCTATCAAGAGCCTTGGGTCTGGCGGATCAAAGACATTCGCAGTTTCTGGTCTCTTCCCCATATGGAGCGGATCAATGGCGTCCGCCAAGCAGCGCCCACCGCCTGGATTCCCCAGTCCAAGCCAATCCGCTTGATGGAATTGGGTTGTCCGGCGGTGGATTGCGGTGGCAATCGACCCAGTGTCTTCCCCGATCCCAAGTCTTCTGAAGCCGGGCTTCCACCGTTTTCCTCAGGCGTCCGTGATGACGGCGAACAGCGCCGGGTTCTTTTGGCCTATCTGGATTATTGGACCCGTCATAGCCCGAAATCTGCGCGCGACGGCAGGGCGATGGTTGATCCTTCCCACATGTATCTGTGGGCGTGGGATGGCCGGCCCTATCCACATTTTCCCCAATTGCAGACGGTCTGGGGAGATGGGGCCCATGCCGCCACCGGTCATTGGCTGGCTGGGCGCGCAGGTGGGCTTTTGCTGGCGGACTTGTTTGATGGCTTGGCTGCCCACGCTGGCCTTACCACGCTCAGAGCCGATGCGATCGAAGGCTATGTGGAAGGCTTTGTGGTTGAAGGTCCTATTGGTTTGCGCAACGTGATCGAGAACCTCATCGCACCCTTGGGTCTGGAGGCGTGGCCGCGGTGTGACGGGCTACATATTCGCTCAACGCCACCACCAGTGCCGAGCCTAAGTCTGTCAGCGGACGATTTTCAACTTGCATCAGGTCGGCCGGATCTGACCACAACGCATCGGGTGGCAGAAACCAGTGCCAGCGTGCATCTGACCACCTTTGATCGGGCGCGTGATTTTGAACCGGCAACCTATCGTGTCGGTCAGCCGACTGGCAGCGGGGTGACCCAAACTGTCCAATTGCCATTGGTTGTTGATGCGCCGACCCGTCAGGCTTTGGCCCGTCAGTTGCTGGTCAGCCAAAGCCATGAGACCCTTGTCGGCAAACTCAACCCCTTGATGGGGTTTCAGTTTGATGTGGGTGATCGGTTCAGTTTGGCAGACGGTCGGGTCTGGCGGGTTGATCAATTGGCGGGGGCTTGGGGCGAACAGGTGTCGGCCAGTCTCGCGCCCAGTGGCTTGTCTGCCCCCTTGGCCAGTTATGCCATCATCCCAGACCCCATTTTGCCGGTGATTGCCGCGCCACCCCAGCTGATCATATTGGATTTGCCAGCGCCATTTGCCACATCATCTCCCAAGCCGCTGGTTGGTGCTTTTGGGCTGCCATGGCCAGGTTCTGTCGATATGCGAGTTGGCGAAACGCGCGTGGCGCGCCTGACACGGCCCATGTGCGTCGGCCAATTGGTTTCCTCTTTGCCACAGACCGCGATTTCTCAGCGGCTTGGTCTTGATTGTCGGGTGCGACTGGCACCGGGTGCTGTCCCGCCAAGCCGCGGCCGGGCCGCCTTGGTGGGGCCCGACGGTCTCTGCGACATCATTGATTGGCAGGGGATTACCTGGATTGGTGATCAGACGTGGCGGCTCGATGGCTTGGTACGGGGCTATCATGGCATGTCATTCGCACCGGCAATAGCAGCCGGGACGGATTGGGTCGTTCTGGATGAGGCTTTGGTGGCCGCCGACCTTGACGCTGCGTTGACCGGCTTGATGCTTGACTGGACAGCTGCCCCAACTGACCAGCCAGAGCTGGCAACCCACATACAGGCACGATTTGCCGCCCGCGCCCGCATCCCGTGGTCGCCGTGCCATCTGACAGCGCGCCGCACGGCTGCCGGCATCCAATTGTCGTGGATCCGCCGTGCTGCAGGGGATGGTGATAGCTGGGGATTAACCCAGCCCCCCTTGGATCCCGGCGTTGAGGCCTATCGGCTGGAAATACGTGCCCCGTCCGGGCAAGTGGTTCGTATCCTGGATGTAGCCAACACGACTTATGTTTACCCAAACGCGCTTGAACTGGCAGATTTCGGCATCAAGCAATCCAGCCTGAGCCTTGTTCTCAGCCAACTTGATGCCGCAGGCCAGCCGGGCTTTGCCCTCCAGCAGACGATCTTCGTGTAGCCAACCTGACCTGCCCCCTTTCGCCATCCAACGAGAGCGCCTAAGTCTGTATCCGGTTGTCGAAGCTGGTCACATCCCCAAGCGGGTGGCCAGAAATCTGAGTACAGGAAGCAGGAGTTCATCGGGTGGCAGACGAACCATATGCCGTGCTGGGTGTCAGCAAAGGTGCAGCCTTTGCCGATGTGCGCAAGGCTTATCGCAAACTTGCCAAGGAATTGCACCCCGACGCTAATCCCAACAACAAAGCCGCCGAAGAACGCTTCAAGCGTGTGTCGGCTGCATTTACCTTCCTTGATGACCCTGACCGCAAGGCGCGTTATGATCGTGGCGAGATTGATGCTGATGGGAATCCCCGCTTCGCCGGATTTGGCGGCGGTGGGCGTGGCCCATTTGGGGGCGGCGACCCATTTGGACCAGGAGGTCCATTTGCCTCGGCTGGGGCTGGTCGGCGGGCGACGGGGCCGGGCCAACCCGAGTTTGAAGACATGTTTGGTGATTTGTTCGGTGCCGCCTTTGGTGCGAGGCCCGGCAGTCGCAGCGGCTTTCAGGCTGGCAGCAAGGGTCAGGATATCCAGACCCAAATCACCATTGATTTTGAAGAGGCTATTGCTGGCACCAAAAAGCGGGTGCGGGTAGGCGACCGCACCATGGACGTTGCCATTCCCGCCGGGGTTGAGACCGGGCGGACCTTGCGGTTGCGCGGTCAGGGCGGTCCTGGCCAAGGCGGTATGCCTGATGGTGATTTGATGGTGACCGTTACGGTCAAATCCCATCCGGTGTTTCAGCGCGACGGCGATGATGTGCGCATGGACCTGCCGGTGTCACTGATGGAATTGCTGCAGGGCGGCAAGGTTGAAGCCACGATCCCGAACGGAACCGTCGCCTTGACCATTCCGGCCGGTGCCAATTCTGGCACTGTGCTGCGGCTGAAGGGTAAAGGTGTGGCACGGGCAGGCGCGCCGGGCGATTTGTTCGTGCGCCTGATCTTGGCTTTGCCCGAGGGCGATCATGGGGAGTTGAAGGCCTTGTTGTCTAATTGGTCGCGGGCCGGCGACCCCCCGAAACGCTAGGCTCACACCATGCTGCCATTGAACAAGCCCATTATCGGCATAATCCTGGATGAGAACACCAGCCAGGGCGGGGCTTCTTATGAGACCGGCAAGGGCTATTTCCGTGCCATCGAACAAGCTGGCGGCATTGCCATTGGCCTGCCCTATGCTGCTGACTCCCTTTTGATCGCACAGACCTATTGTGATGGGCTGATGTCGACAGGCGCACGGATCAAATTTCCCAATGATTGGTATGTGCCTGGCGATGGCAGTCCAGCCCCGGAGTCTGAACGCTTTGAGATCGAGCGGGCCTTAATTGAGGCCTTTCTGGCCGAGGATCGGCCCTATCTGGGTATTTGCAATGGTATGCAGCTTCTGGGCTGCCTGTCAGGTTGCCGCATGAGTGGGCAGGCCGCGGCATATACCGATGGAACAATCGCCCATGATGATCGTGAGACGCGCCATGAGGTGTTGGTCACAGCCAATACCAAATTAGCAGCCATCACCGGGCAGGATCGATTGGAAGTCAATAGTTTTCACCGGGAGGCTTTGGTGGAAGCTTCCCGCGACGTGATCGTCTCGGCCCGTGCGAGCGATGGCTTAATTGAGGCCATCGAGCGCCCTGATCGGCGTTTTGCCATCGGGGTGCAATGGCATCCCGAGCGTCTGATTTCAGAAACAGCAGATTCCCGGGCCCTGTTTGCCGCTTTTGTGGAGGCCGCGCGCCAAGATGGGCTGGCGCGTGTCAAACCTCTCTCCACCCTCTAAAGCGCCCGTCTATACAGGCAAGCTCTTGGGTGCGCATGTGGGAAATTGCTACTCTTGTTTGTCAAATATGTCATCTTGGGCGTAAAGATTGGGTCGTGCTTGCTTGCTGAACAAAGTCGCACAATCCTGTTCAAACCCCGTTCAGAAGACCTCATCTATATGGGACGTTATGAATAAGTCTGGCTCTCTCTTTTGTGCGCTTTTGGTCACCAGCTTGGGTTTGGTGAGCCCCGCCCATGCCGGGCGGCCCGACCCGGCTGGCTGGGCGCTGTCAGGTCCAAATGGGGCGGGTTCATCCCATGCCGCCTCTGGCGATGTGCGATTGGCTTTTCAAAGCGGTGCAAGTTTCCAGACCATCAACCAGATCGTCCCTCTTGGCCAAGTGCTCGACATGATCAATTCGGTGGAGCCCGGAGTCCAGCTTGATACACGCCTGATTTCTGAAAACGGGCGACCTTTTTACATCGTTCGCTGGCAGGCATCTCGCGGGCGCATCATCATTTTCAAGATTGACGCTCAAACCGGCAGCATTGTCGGCCGCCAAGGCTGATAGTTGCGGGCCAGAATGACCTCAGAACGGGTTGATATGACTTGATCACCCAGAGTGAAGGAGAAGACCATGCGCTGCCTCGTCGTCGAAGATGATCCTGACTTGCGCCGCCAGTTGGAGCGCGCTTTGCAGGATTCTGGCTATGCGGTGGATGTGGCTGCAGATGGCGAAGAAGGCCATTTTCTGGGTGAGACTGAACCCTATGACGTCATTGTTCTAGATCTGGGTCTGCCTAAGATCGATGGGGTCTCGGTGCTGGAACGTTGGCGCAAAGCGGGTAAAGTGGTGCCTGTCTTGATCCTAACCGCGCGGGACCGTTGGAGTGAAAAGGTTGCGGGCTTTGATGCTGGGGCCGATGATTATCTCACCAAGCCCTTCCATGTTGAAGAATTGCTGGCCCGGATGCGGGCCCTGGTTCGCCGGGCCGCTGGCCATGCCACACCGGCGCTGGAATGCGGTGAATTACGCCTCGACCCTCGCGCCCAACGCGCGACCGTTGCCGGTGATCCAGTCAAACTGACCAGCCATGAATTGCGGTTGCTCACCTATCTGATGCATCATGCGGGACGTGTGGTGCCGCGCAGCGAACTGATCGAACATATTTATGATCAGGATTTTGATCGGGATTCCAACACGATTGAAGTGTTTGTTGGCCGCTTGCGTAAGAAAATTGGCCAAGATCGCATCGCCACGGTCCGTGGTTTGGGGTATCAGTTGCTGGACCCTGATGCTGGGACGGGGACGGCTAAAGGGTGACAAACCGACGCTCTCTGGCTGGCCGCTTGGTGGCTGTTGCAGCCATTTGGTCCACACTCGTCTTGGTGGCGACCGGCTATGGATTGTCTGCTTTTTTTCGCCAATCGGTGTTTGAGGCCTTTGATCGCGAGTTGGCGGTCAATCTCGATGCCTTGGCCGCTACGGTGGAAACCGATGCGGCAGGGGGGCTTGTGGTGCCGCGTCCCCCAACTGACCCGCGTTTTTTCAGGCCACTCTCAGGCCATTACTGGCGCGTGGTGGATGTGACTGCCCAGGGCGGAGTTGTTGGCATTGGGGTCAATTCTCGGTCCGTCTGGGATGAGCCATTTGTACCGCCCCACGTGCTTGTCCAACAGGTCTTGGCCCAACCAGGTATCACCCAGACCATTTTGTTGCCGCGCGATAAGCAATTGGTGCGTGTGGCGGGCAGGCTTGTGCAATTACCTGGTCATGATCGACAGACCCTATTGATGGTGGGGGCCGATACAGCCGATGCCAATGCCGCAATTGACCGCTTCAGTCTGGCGGTTGCGATCGGGTTGTTAGCACTGGCGGGCGGCCTGCTCGGGGCGATTTTCTTACAGGTGCAATTGGGGCTGGAACCCTTGCGTCGCATGGGGCGAGAGCTGGTCATGATCCGCAATGGAGACCGGGACCGGCTGGATGAAGACGCGCCGCGCGAATTGGCCCCTTTGGCGCATGAAATCAATGCGTTGATCAGCCATAATCAAGAAGTCGTCGAGCGCGCCCGGACCCATGTTGGCAATTTGGCGCATGCCCTGAAGACGCCACTCTCAGTTCTGTTGACAGAGTCCCGGCATCGGGAGGGTGAGTTTGAAGATCTGGTGGCCCGTCAGACTCAGGCCATGACCCGTCAAGTGGAACATTATCTCAAGCGCGCCTCAGCGGCGGCTCGGGCTGAAACATTGGGTGCACGGACCCTCGTTGGCCCAGTGATCGATGATGTTGTGCGCACACTTACCCGCTTGTTCCGCGAGGAGGGTGTGAAGATTAGTGCCGTCCAAGAGCCGGGCCTCGTCTTCCGGGGTGAGAAGGAAGATCTGGAGGATTTGATTGGCAATCTGGCAGAAAATGCCTGCAAATATGGTGGGGGGCTGGTGGAAATTCAGGCGCGTCACATAGCCGGCGGTCAATTGGAAATCCTGATTGAGGATGATGGCGAGGGCCTAGAGGGTGAGGCGCTGGTTGCCGCCATCAAACGCGGTGCGCGGCTGGATGAAACATTGCCTGGCTCTGGATTGGGATTGTCGATTTGCGATGAACTGGCCCGCGCCTATGGCGGCAGTTTGCGGTTGGATCGGTCCGAGCTGGGTGGTCTCAGGGCCAGTCTGACATTACCCGCAGCAGACACGAGCCAATAAATCGTGATCAAACAAGACATTCCTCATGCTAGTAATGGGCCCTGATCGATTGATATATTCTGACTGAAATCATGACATGCCCGAGTTATGGATGATTAGCTGGCGCGCAAACTTACAGTTAACTCATTTTCGCTAATGTCATGAAAATTGCCGCGAGCTTTATGGTTTGGCGGCAAAGACATAGAGCGAATGGTTCAGATTCATCAATGACCGTTTTGACCGACGATAAGGTTGCCGCCCTGAAGGCGTTGCTGGTCTCGACACCACCCGCAACGGCCAGCAAGTTGTGGGCGCTTCTGGAGCGAATGAAGGTTCAAGGCGTGCAGTCCATTCCGACGGTGGAATTGCTCGAAGCCATGCGCGAAGCGGGTATCTCGTCCAGCTTTGCCACCGGCGCTGGCCATTTCCGCGTCTTGAGTTTTGACCGTCTATTCTTCGAACCATTTGAAAACCTGTTTGAGAATGGCCCACTTTCTAAGCTGACGCCGGGTTCTCTTCCCCGAAAGGGATTGGGTCCTGCGTGGAAAGTAATCTCAGGGCAATTGGCCCCCGATGCCTTTGGACGGCTTGAACCCCTGGGCACAGCCGCCAGCCTGAACGGCAATATGAGCCGGGCCCGAGAGCACGCGCGCGAAATGCGGGCGGAATTGCTGGCAGCGATTGGGGATATGCCTCCCGAACGCTTGAGCATTTTGGGTGATAATGCCGAGACTGCCCATGTGCTGGGCCGCATGCCGGCTCTATTGGCCGCCGAAAAGTTGGGCCGCGAGCTCTGGCATGGGGTGCAATCGCTGCGCGGTGACCTGCATGAACAATCCATCATACGTTTGGGTTATGCAGTCAAAGACGCTGAAGCCGAGAGCCCTTTGGTGGCAACCGAACTTTTGCTGTTGACCATGGCGACCCTGCCAAAGCCCTATCAGGCCATTCGCGTGCTGCAGCGCGTGTCACGCGGGGCCGATGATCGCAAGCTGGACAATACACATTTTTCAGTCATCGGACGACGTGTCATTGCTCTGCTGCGCCGGGAAAGCGCGGTGATTGAGCAGGCTTCGATGGGAGCCGCCTTCGAGGTGCCCAAAGTTGCCGCAGCCATTGATCGGCACAATAAGCTTGTCCATGGCATGACGCGCGACAGCGTGCTCTCACCCAACGGACCGTGGCGGACGGAATTGACTGCAATCTGTGGCCTCGTTGGCTATCGGCTTGAAATCATTTGTCACACGGCGGTTAAAGCGCTTGAACAGGCATTGCCGATGGACATGGTGCGCAAGAAAAATGCTGGCATGCTGGCTGAACCCCGTTTTGGTGCCGCCATTGATCCAAACAAACTGGCGATTGCAGAATGTCATGTTCGTTTCCTAACAGCGACACGTCTTTTGGCACCGCTAGCCGGGTTTGGTGGCTTCCGCGATAATGCCAGCCGCGCGGTTGTCGCCCATATCGACTCTGTGTGTGAAGGCCTGATCCGGGTTGTCCGCGAGGGCGAGACCTCGCCGCATCTGCGCGATTGGATCAAAGCCGCTGCCACCATTATTGAGGCGGTTGATACACCAGGGGCTGCCAAGGCATTTGAGCGCCGCATCAATGGTTTCTTGCGCAAAGCCGCTTAATCGCAGCCGCGCGGGCAGGTTCCTGCTATGCCTCCATCTGAGACGAACTTGAAACTGGGTGAGGCGTGATCCCTTGCCGTGATGGCTGGCGTGACCGCTCAACTTTGCGGCATTTGCACTTTGAAGCCTTGAACCGAGGGGAGGGAGGGTGCATGTCGCCCAACATCATGTTCGACATCCCAGCACTCTTCTCAACCGGAACATTTTGGCTTGCGCTGTTGGCGGCGTTGGTTGGGGCTGCGTGGTGGGTGTTGCGCGCAGGTGCGCGCGGCCAGTCGCTGGAAGCCGATCGGGCCGATCTGCAAGTCTATCAAGATCAGATCGCCGAAGTCGAACGCGATCTTGTGCAAGGCCGCATCTCCCCCGAGGCGGCACAAGCCGGGCGGCTGGAAATTGGCCGCCGTCTTGTCCAAGCCCGAGACCGGGTTTTGCAAGACGGTCCCCGACTTAACCGATTTGTGCTGACAGCGGTCGCAGCAAGCATCGCCTTGGGGGCTGGTGGGCTTTATTTGTTCTTCGGCTCGCCGCACAAGGCAGACCAGCCTTTTGCGGCACGTGAGGCGGAGCTTTTGTCCCGCGCCCCTGAAACGCTGAATGAAGACGAGGTCATGCTTCTCCTGCAGGAGCAGGCCCGCAAGGTACCAACTGACCCCAAACCTCATGCGCTGATGGCTCAAGTTTTGAGTGGGGCAGGCCGTGATCAAGATGCCTTGCGTGCCTATCAGGCAGCCTTGCGCCGGGACCCCAACAATGCGGATCTCATCGCTGAGACAGGTGCTGTTCTGATGCGGCTTAACCGGGATGTGGTGGGCCCGGATGCTGAAGCGGCGTTTGAAGCCGCCCTGAAACTTGATCCCAGTTCGGCCAATGTCCGCTTTTATCTGGGGTTGGCTGACTGGCAGGCAGGCCGCAAGGCCGAAGCCTTGTCGGCGTGGCGGGAGGCTTTTGTGGCTAATGCGGCCAAGAAAGACGCCCAGCGACAATTGGTGTTCCGCGTCGCAGATGTGCTCTCTCAACTTGACCGGGGACCAAGTGATGCCGCCGCTGGTGGGGCTGGGCCGATGGCAGGAATGGCCAATGCCAGCCCGGAAGAGCAAAAGGCATTTATCGAGACGATGGTGGCCAGCCGAGTTGAACGGCTGACAGCCAATCCCTCTGACCCCGGTTTGCGCCTTTCTGCGGCTCGCGTCTTGTTGATGACGGGCAAGTTTGACCAAGCCCGGCAGGTCTTGTCAGCGGGTCAAGCCTTGTCCAGCAAGGACCCGTTAATGGCGGCCATTTACGATATGGCGCTCAAGAGTGTGCCACCACCTGGGACGCCTGTGTTCGGCTCGCCATCACCTGAGGTTATCCCGAAAAGGTGAGTGAATGTGAGGGAAAGGTTGCTTTGCACGCGCGTGCAACAGCAGTATGAGTCGAGAAAAGCTGAGTGAATGCCATGCGCAGACGAGACCGCCGCCTTCTTTTGATTTCCGCCGCAGGGGTTGTCCTGATCGGTGCAACGGTGGTTGCAAGCTTGGCATTGCGCGGTACCGCCTCTTTCTTCTATTCCCCTGCAGACGCAAAGACCAAGAAACCAGAAGCCGGTACGCAGGCCCGCATTGGTGGCCTTGTGGCCAAGGGCACGGTTGTGCGCAGCGAAGATGGGGTGGTGAATTTCGTTGTCACCGACGGGGCGGCTGACATTCGTGTCAGTTATCGCGGTGTGCTGCCAGACTTGTTCCGAGAAGGGCAGGGCGTGGTGGCAGAAGGCAAATTCAGAACGGCAGATACGTTTGAAGCTCGCACGATCTTGGCTCGGCATGATGAGAATTACATGCCGAAGGAAGTCGCAGACTCGCTCAAAGCCACGGGTCGTTGGCGCGAGGCACCTCTGCCCGTCAGTCAAACCAGCAATGGGGCTGGCAATAATTCTGCGATCGGGACCGGTGTTGGCATGCCGATCCATAATAGTCCGAACTAAATCCCGACGTCGGGTCGACCGCGCCGTAGATGATGGTCGAATGACAGCGCAAATAGGTTGAACCCGAGGCCTTGCGAGGTACATAATCACTCATGATCGCAGAACTCGGACACTTCTTCATCTTCCTCGCACTTTTGGCCAGTTTCGCCCAAGCTGGCACAGGATTGTGGGCCGGGCACGCCCGCGATGGTCGCTTTGCCGCGATGGCGCGTGCGGCGACTGATGTGGCGACTTTGTCGATCTTGATTGCCTTTTTTGCCTTGATGAGTGCCTTTATCCGGTCTGACTTCTCCGTTGAGAATGTGGCCACCAACAGCCACACGCTGAAGCCAATGCTCTATAAAATTGCGGGTACTTGGGGCAGCCATGAAGGCTCTATGGTGCTGTGGTGTTTGATTTCAGCCGGTTTTGGTTGGATGCTTGCGCATGCTTCCAAAGGGCTGCGCTGGGATTTGCGGGCGCGTGCAGTTGGTGTGCAGGGCCTGTTGACTGCCGTGATGATGGCTTATCTGGCCTTTGCATCCAACCCTTTCATCCGGCTCGATCCAGCGCCTCTGCAAGGCGCAGGCCTGAATCCATTGTTGCAAGATCCGTCGCTGGCGGCCCATCCCCCCTTCCTTTATCTGGGCTATGTTGGCTCCTCGGTGGTTTTCTCGCTGGCGGTGGCGGCCCTGTTGGAAGGACGCGTCGATGCCGCTTGGGCGCGCTGGGTGCGGCCATGGGCGCTTGCAAGTTGGACCTTTTTGACCATTGGCATCGCGCTGGGCTCCTATTGGGCCTATTATGAATTAGGCTGGGGTGGCTGGTGGTTCTGGGACCCTGTTGAGAATGCCAGCTTCATGCCTTGGCTATTGGGCGCAGCCCTGTTGCACTCTGCGATCGTTACAGAAAAGCGCGGCGCGCTGGCCAGTTGGACGGTGTTGCTGGCCATCCTTACATTCTCTCTTTCCCTCCTTGGTACCTTCTTGGTGCGGTCTGGTGTGCTCACGTCGGTTCACGCCTTTGCACTCGACCCGGAGCGCGGCTTTATCATCCTGATGATCCTTGCAGTCTTTACGGGTGGTGCGCTTGCGCTGTTTGCTTGGCGGGGCCCCAGTCTGGGGTCAGATCGCGGCCTGTTTGCCCCGATCAGCCGAGAAGGCGCTTTGGTCCTCAACAATTTGTTCCTGACTGTGGCAACAGCGACCGTTTTGGTCGGCACCCTCTACCCCTTGTTGGGCGAAGCCGTGTTCAAGCGCGCATTATCGGTCGGTCCGCCCTATTTCAATCTGACCTTCACCCCCTTGATGGCGCTCGTGCTTGTTGCTCTGCCGATTGCGCCCTATCTGGCATGGAAGCGCGGGGACCTTGTTGCTGTGCTCCAGCGGCTTTGGGTGGCCGGGCTGATCACAGCCCTCGCCTTGACCTTGAGCTGGGCTTTGATGGGCGGCAAGGCTTTGGCAGCGATTGGGATTGGCCTTGGCACATGGCTTGTCTGTGGGTCTGTAGCCGAACTTCTCGATCGGGTCCGATTTGGCAAATTGCCGTGGCCGCAAGTCTGGCAGCGGGTCAAAGGCCTCCAGCGCGCTGCATGGGGCATGACTTTGGCGCATCTGGGCATCGGCATTTTCGTGCTGGGTGCGGTCTCTGAGACCTCCTTCCGAATTGAACACACCGCGTCGCTGGGTCTGGGTGAGTCCACCCGCTTTGCCGGCCGGACCGTGACATTGGAAGCTGTTACCGCTGAAGAAGGCCCCAATTATTATGCTGATCGCGCGCGTTTGGTGGTCAAGGATGGCCGGGCTGAATTGATCCTGTCGCCAGAGCGGCGCTTCTATCCCGCAGCCCGCATGCCGACCACCGAAGTCGCGCTGCGCTCGTCGCTAGGCGGGGATGTCTATGCTGCATTGGGTGATCCTGCTGAGATCAACGGTCGGATGGCGTGGACTGTCCGGCTCTATTGGAACCCGCTGGTGATTGCCATTTTCGGGGGGGCTTTCCTGATGGCTCTGGGCGGTGCCATCAGCTTGACTGACCGACGTCTGCGGATCGGAGCGCCTCAGCCTGCCAAGTCAAAGAATGTACCCAATGCACCTGGGGCCGAAGCTGGCCCCGGCGCAGCAGCCGGCGTTGCAGCCGAATGAAGGCGGCGGGCACGATGAAAGTCTGCTTTGCCCTGGCTGTGGGTGCGCTCCTGATCTTGGCCGCCCCAATACCCGCCAGCGCCGTTGAAGCGCCGCTGCAAGATCCGGCTCAAGAGGCCCGTGCGCAGGCCTTGGCGCGCGAGATCCGCTGTGTGGTGTGTGAGAATGAGCCCGTCGCCCTGTCGTCGGCCGAAATTGCGGTGGATATGCGCAAGGCGATCCGGGCCCGGGTTGCGGCCGGTGATAGTGATGACCAAGTGCGGCGCTTTTTTGCCGAACGTTATGGCGAGTTCGTGTTGCTGCGACCCCGTGTCGGGCTCGACACATTGGCGCTGTGGGGTGCACCCTTGGTCTTATTGCTACTGGGTGGATGGGGGCTTTATTTGGCCAGTCGGCAGCGCATATCGGCGGTGGCCGCGCCCTCTGACATTGACGATGCAGCTGCCTTAGCCGCCCTGCAAGAGTTTGATACCTCTCGAAAGCCCGACTGAGGGGACAAGCTGACATCTTTGTCATGCGCCCAGGTGGTCTTCTAACAACATTGTAATGTTTCAGTCATGTTCTGGCCATGTTTGGCCTGTCATAGTATTTCCTGAGCAGGGTCCGGCTGGCGGGCTTTGTTGACTGCAGGAAGAAAAACTCATGTCCTTTGAGACCCAAGGTGATGACGTAGCGCCTCGTACTGGCCCCCAACATGACGGTGTTGCAGCCCACGCTGCGCCGACACGCGGGAAGCCGAAGCCGTTACCTTTTCTGCGTCGCCCGGTTCTCACAGGGGCTGCTGCGGTGGCTTTGGGTCTGGCTGCCTTTGGTGCCGGCCATATCTTGTCACCGGCTGTTTCCTCCGCCCAGCAAATTCGCACCGTCGCGCCAAAAGCTGGAACCATGTTGCCCGGCTTTGCAGACTTGGTCGAGCGCGTATCACCTGCTGTGGTGTCGCTGGAAGTCGTTGCAGTTGCCGATCCGACCGAAGGCCCATCGCCTGACGATCTTGAAGGTCTGCCACCTCAATGGCGGCGCTTCTTCGAGCAAATGCCGAACCAGCGCGGGCAAGCCCGCCCGCGTGAGCAACGCGGCGGTGGTTCGGGCTTTTTCATCACGGCCTCAGGTTACATCGTCACCAATAATCACGTGGTGGAAAAAGCGCGTGAGATTACGGCAACTTTGAAAGACGGCCGTGAATTGAAAGCCACTGTTGTGGGTCGAGACGAACGTACCGATCTGGCTGTGTTGAAAGTGGAAGGTAATAACTTCCCCTTCGTGCAATTTGCGCCTGAGGCCAAGGTGCGGGTCGGCGACTGGGTTGTTGCCATCGGCAATCCCTTCGGCCTCGGTGGAACCGCCACAGCTGGCATTGTCTCGGCGCTTGGTCGCGATATCCGCAATGAAGGCAATAATATCGCTGATTTCATCCAGATCGACGCGCCGATTAATCCGGGCAATTCAGGTGGTCCGACCTTCGACATGAGCGGCCGGGTCATCGGGGTCAATACAGCGATCTTCTCGCGCTCGGGTGGCAATGTCGGGATCGGCTTTGCCATTCCGTCTGAATTGGCAGACCGCACCACCAAGCAGATTATCGAGCAAGGCAAAGTCACATATGGCTGGCTGGGTGTGGTGATCCAGGACTTGAACCGCGACATGGCGGAAAGTTTTGGATTGAGCTCCGACGCCAAGGGCGCCCTGATCAATAATGTGACCGCTGGCGCGCCAGCTGCCAAGGCGGGCTTGAAGCGGGGTGATCTGGTGTTGAGCTTCAATGGTCAGAAGATTGAGGGCTCAAGCGATCTCACGCGCCGGGTTGGCCAAACCACGGTTGGCTCGGTCGTTCGCTTGGAAGTTTTGGGTGCAGATGGCAATCGCCGCACCGTGCCTGTCACCATCGCTGCCCGCCCTTCTGAGGCGCAATTGAACCAGAATAATCCGCTGGGTGGAGATCGCAGTGATCAGGAAAGCGAAACTCAACTGAACAGCCTGGGTCTCAGTGTTGGGCCTTTGTCCGCCCAAGCGCGCACCCGTCTAAGGCTGCAACCCACCGAACCGGGTGTGTTGATTTTGGATGTCGATCCCGACTCGCGGGCTGCCGAACGGGGAATCCGCCCGGGCGATGCCATTCTGACCGCCAATGGCAAGGAATTGCGTTCTGCCGCTGACCTTGATGCTGAGCTTGCAGCTGCCCGCTCGGCAGGCCGGTCCTTCATCAGCCTGTTCATTCAGAGCCAGACCGGCGGTGGCGGCTTTGTCGCCTTGCCACTCGACAATAAGCCGGCCGGTGGTGATCCGGCACCGAAGAAGTGATCGACTCCAGACCAGGGGGGCAAGCCATGCGGGTCTTGATTGTTGAAGATGCTGGTGAAACGGCGCTCTATATGCGCCGTGCACTGGAAGAGGCGGGCCATGTTGTCGATCTGGCAGCAGATGGCCCGACCGGGGAAATGATGGCGCGCGGCGGGGCGTTTGACGTCCTGGTGTTCGATCGAATGCTGCCAAAAAAAGATGGGCTTAGCGTCGTAGCCGATCTGCGGACTGCAGGTATTGCCACCCCGGTTTTGTTCCTGTCCGCCCTGGGCGATGTGGAACATCGCGTGGAAGGTCTGAAGGCCGGCGGTGATGATTATCTGGCAAAGCCTTATGCTGCCAGTGAACTGATCGCCCGGGTTGAGGCATTGGGGCGTCGTCATGAAGGCGGGGCCGCCTCCACCCACCTCAAGGTCGGAGAATTGGAGATGGATTTGCTCGCCCGCGTTGTGCGTCGCGAGGGCCGCAAAATCGACATCCAACCCCGCGAATTCCGCTTGCTGGAATATCTCATGCGCAATGCCAACCAAGTGGTGACCCGCACCATGCTGTTGGAAAAAGTGTGGGATTATCACTTTGATCCACAGACCAATGTGATCGATGTCCATGTCTCGCGGCTGCGTTCCAAGATTGACCGCGATTTTGACAAGCCCATGCTGCATACTGTGCGCGGTGCTGGATACCGGCTTGAAGCCTAGGTTTGATGCTCAAGAAACTGCTTTTGCCATTAAGGTCGCTGACGCGAACCACTTCGTTTCGGGTGGCTATGGCATTTGCAGGCCTGTTTGCTGGCTTTGCCGTGCTGTTGCTGGGTTTTCTCTATGCAACCACGGTAGGGCGGCTTGGGTTGGAGGCTGATCGGGCTGCCCGTCAGGTTTTGGTTGAGCTTTCCAGCATCTGGCAGACCGAGGCGATTGACGGTCTCAATATGGCTGTGATCCAGCGCGCGGCCCGCGCCAGCGATACGCTTTATGTGCTGGTCCAGCCCGATGGCAAGGTCCTCTCCGGCAATCTCGATGCTGTACCTCTCGACTTGTCGCAAATCGACAAGCCAGAGGCGGGCAGCCAACTTAACCCGGCCCAAGCTGTCGCCACCAGTTTCAGTTATGAACGTCCTGATGTGGATACTGGCAGGATTGAGCGACGGCGTGCACGCGGGGTCTTTCTGGCAGGGCCGGATGGTTTTGGCCTATTTGTTGCCCGAGATCTGGGTCCGGGCGTGCAGATTGCTGATTATGTGGCGCGGGTGATCTGGCTGGGTGGAGCCGGGGTATTGGCCTTTGCCGTGGTCGGCGGCCTTATGGCCGCGCGCCAAGCTGCCGGGCGTGTGGATGAATTGACCCGGACCACCCGGGCAGTGATGGCCGGTGACTTGCAGCGGCGTGCCGCGGTGCGCACCATCGCGCCCGGAGATGGGGATGAGTTTGACGCCCTCACCGAGGACCTCAATGCCATGCTGGAGCGGATCGAACGATTGGTGACGGCTGCGCGAACGACCGGGGATTCGATTGCCCATGACCTGCGCTCGCCGCTCACCCGCCTGCGTGCGCGCTTGGAGGCCTCTGCGGCTAAAGCCAGTTCTCCAGAAGATTTGCGCGATGCCATTGAGGATGCCTTGATCCAGCTCGACGGAGTTGTGACAACCTTCAATGCCGTTTTGCGACTATCGCGCCTTGAAGCCGGGGAGGGCGGCAAGCTGGAAACCCTCGATGTCAGCCTGCTGGTAGGTCAATTGGCTGATTTGTTCGAGCCCGTCATCGAAGAAGCCGGCTTGTCCTTTACCGCAGATATCGAGCCTGACCTCATCATCAAGGCTGACCGATCCCTCTTGGCCCAGTCAATTTCCAATCTGCTCGACAATGCCGTAAAATACACTCCCGAAGGGGAGATCCGCTTGAGTGCTAAGCGTTTGTCAGGCCGTGACATGGCCATTTGCATTGCCGACAGCGGGGCGGGGATTCCGGTTGAGCAACGCAACCATGTTCTTGAGCGTTTTGTTCGGCTTGATTCAGCACGGTCACAGCCGGGGTCGGGGATCGGGCTCAGCCTCGCCGTGGCCATCGCTGAGCTACATGGGGGCCGGTTGAGCCTCGAAGATGGCTTACCCCGTGGTGATGGGGTGGGGCTTGAGGCGCGACTTATCCTGCCGTTGGCAAGCTGATGGAAGCGATCAAGTCACTTGGCTCTCCCGCTCAGGCCCTTGAGCAAGCCTGCCAGACTTCCCCTTATTTAGCCCGATTGTGTCAGCGTCGACCCGATACCGCCCACGGGCTTCGCACGGATCAGCTTGCGGCCATTCTGGCGGCCAGTCAGACCCGCATGGCCCAGGCTGAATCCTGCGGACTGGATGAGGCCATGGCGCTGCTGCGCCAAGCTAAATCAGACACACATTTGGCGTGTGCGGTGGGGGATTTGTCGGGGCAGGTGAATTTGGACCAGATCACCCAGTCCTTGTCCAATCTGGCTGATCGGGCCACCCAAGCAGCCATGGTGCTGGCAGCCCGCACGACATCGAGCCGCGACGCGGCCAGTTTCAAGAATCCAGACGCCGTGCCGGGCTTGTTCATCATTGCAATGGGCAAACATGGTGCCCATGAACTCAATTATTCGAGCGATATTGATCTGGCCGCCTTCTTTGATCGCGAAGCCTTTGACCCCGAAGATCAAGATGCTGCCAGCGGCATTTGTGTCCGCCATGTCCAGGCTGTTTCACGCATTCTCGAGGATGTCACACCCGATGGCTATGTATTTCGGGTTGATTGGCGTCTACGCCCCGATCCTGCCTCAACGCCGGTTGCCGTCTCGATGCGGGCCGCAGAAGTGTATTATGAAAGTGTCGGGCAGAATTGGGAGCGGGCGGCCTTTATCAAAGCCCGCGCCATTGCGGGCGACTTCCGGGCAGCCGAGTCGCTACTTGCCCATTTGCAACCCTTTATCTGGCGCAAGAACCTTGATTTTGCCGCGATTGATGACGTTCAATCCATCTTGCGCCAAATCCATGCCGTGCGCCGATCCACCGACCTTGATGACCCGGCTTTTGATGTCAAGCTGGGACGCGGCGGGATACGTGAGATCGAGTTTTTTGCCCAGACCCAGCAATTGATTCTTGGTGGGCGCGACCCGAGCTTGCGCGTGCGTGGGACGGTGACGGCGCTGGATCGTTTGGTGGCTGCCGGGCGGATTGACGCCCAAACCCGGGATGATTTGACTCGCGGCTATCAATTCCTGCGTGGGATTGAACACCGGATCCAAATGCTTGATGACGAGCAGACCCACAAATTGCCTGCCGACCCTCATCGGCGCGCCAGAGTAGCGGCTTTGGCTGGATTTGCCGATTTGACCACTTTGGATCGGGCGGTGCGCGATTGCCGGGAGATGGTGCGAACCCGGGTGCGCGAGCTGTTTCCCGACAGCAAACCCCTCTCAAGTCCACTCGGCTCGCTGGTCTTTACCGGGGTGGAAGATGATCCTGAAACCATCGAGACCATTGCTTCTTTGGGCTTCACGGAGCCTGGCAAAATCGCCCGAACCATACGGTCTTGGCACCATGGCCACGTGCCCGCGACCCGGACTGCACGTGCGCGCGAGCTCTTGACCGCACTGACACCTGACCTGTTGCAAGCCATCGCCGCGACGGGGGAGGCAGATACCGGCTTTTCGCGGTTTCAGGACTTCTTCGCCGCCCTGCCGGCAGGTGTGCAGGTCTTGTCTTTGTTCAAGGCCGAGCCGCTCATTTTGAAGGAAACCTGCTCGACTTTGGCTTTAGCGCCCCGGCTTGGCGCGGTGCTGGCGCAACGCCCTGCCATTCTTGACGCCATGTTATCGCCGCGCTTTTCAGCACCCTTGTCCCATGATGAAGCCGGATCACGCCTCGGGGTCTATCAATCTGGTCTGGCGCGCGCGCAAGGCTTTGAAGAAGCACTCGATGTGGTTCGGCGGATCCATCGGGAGGAAATGTTCCGTATCGGCTTTCAAATCTTGCATGGCCGGGCCAGCGCCGCCGAGGCGGGTCTGGCCTATTCAGATTTGGCTGAGGCGACGATTGCGGCCTTATTGCCGGTGGCTAAGGCTGCACTGGCTGAGGCGCATGGCCAGTTGGCCGGGCGGGTCGCGGTGTGTGCTTGGGGCAAATTGGGTGGGCAGGAGCTTGCGGCTGACTCTGATCTTGATCTCATGATTGTTTATGATGTTGCCGATGAGCATGCTGAATCCGATGGCAGGCGTCCGATCAGCGCAGAGCAATGGCACACACGCCTGACCCAAAGGCTGGTGTCGGCCTTATCGGTCCAAACCGCCGAAGGCAGCCTCTATGAGGTGGACATGCAATTGCGCCCATCAGGACGGGCGGGTCCAGTTGCGGTACGTTTGTCGGCGATGGAGCGCTATTATCAGGGCGAGGCGTGGACCTGGGAGTTTCAGGCTCTTACCCGCCTGCGTCCGGTGGCGGGGGATGCAAGCCTGATGGCGGAGCTGTCGGCGTTGACAGCCCAGCTTCTCAAACGACCGGCTGATCCTGTTGTGCTGGCCAGAGACATCGTGGCGATGCGCGACAAAATGGTTGCTGCCCATCCCGTGCGCGGGGGGTGGGATGTGAAACGGCAACGCGGTGGCCTTATCGACCTTGAGTTCCTCGCCCAATATCATCAGCTTTTGGGCGCTGGATCTGGTTTGCCTGTGGTGCGGGCTAACACGCTGGAGGCTTTGCGCGCGGTGGCCGATCAAGGCGGCATGGACAGGGAGGCCGCAGGCCGCTTGATCCAGGCTGGACAGGTCTTGCAAACTGTTCGCCAGCTTTTGGCCGTGGCTGCAGGTTCAGACTTTGATCCTGCGCGCGCGGCAACTGGCCTGAAACAGGCGTTGGCCCAAGCGCTTGAGGTGCCAGATTTCAGCACTGCAGCCGCGCTTTATGATGATGCCCGTGCCGTTATCCTCGACGATTTTCAGGCCATGGCAGCTCTGGCGACGGAAAGTCAGCGCTGATGCGTTCTACCCTCAGATCACCAAATGGCTGACCTGACTTGGCTCAGATTTTTCAGCCCTTCATGAGGAGCTTGATCATGAACTTGAAGACGCTTCTGGCCACGGCCAGCTTTTTGATGCTGGCCACACCAGCTTTGGCTCAGCAAGGCCCCAATCCACCTCCACCGCCCGGTGAAGGCCCCGGCTTTTTCGACCGCGCTGATTTGAACAAGGATGGGGCGATTAGCCTGGATGAAGTGCGCACCGCGCGGGGTGCCATGTTCGACCGCATCGACAAGAATAAGGATGGGGTGGCAAGCGAAGAAGAAATGCAGGCCGCTCGGCCATCGCGTCCGCCCCGCCCCGAAGGCATGCCCAACGGCCGCCGTTCGCAAGGCCAAGCCGATGATTTCCATGCACAAGCCGACGCCAATAAGGATGGGTCAGTCACCAAGGCAGAGTTTGATGTGGCCATGGCCAATCGTGCGCGCGATGAGCAAACCCGCTCCCAAGAACGCGCTAATCAAGCGTTTGCGCGTTTGGATACCAATAAGGATGGACGCATCTCGCGTGAGGAAGCCGACGCAGCGCGTGCCTCGATGATGGATCGGATGAAGGACCGCAAAATGAGCCGTCGGGACGGTCCACCACCGCCTCCGTCGCCCGCAAGCTTTGACACCAATAAGGATGGCAAGATCAGCCGTGACGAATGGTTGGCACGCCCAGATCCGATGTTTGAGCGGGCCGACGCCAATAAGGATGGTCGGGTGACCCGTGAGGAAGCTGCAGCCGCTGCTCGGCAGGGTCGCGAAGGTGCGCCTGGCCGCGGTCCGGGCCGTCCCTGGTAAGTGAAGTGGATTGATGCGGGTGTCTGACCCCCTTGTCTTTGATCCTCTGGCGGGACTGATGACCAAGGCAAGCCGTGGCGACCGCGCGGCGGCTGCTGCCTTGGTCGAGGCGGTATCACCCCGCCTCTGGCGCATCAGTTGGCGCTTGCTGCGCGATGCGGCAGAAGCCGAAGATGTAACCCAGGAAGCCCTGATCCGCCTGTGGAAAATATTGCCTTCGTGGCAGACAGGCCGTGCCCGGATTGAGACGTGGCTGCATCAAGTCACCACCAATCTGTGCTTTGATCGCCTGCGCAAGGCGGGCAGGTTTGTTGAAGAAGGCACTGCACCTGAACCAACTGATCCAGGCCCAATGCCCGACACGGGCATGCAGCAACAGGCAGTTCGCGACCGGATTGATGCGGCATTGGCGGCTTTGCCGGATCGGCAGCGGGCTGCGTTGGTGCTGACTCATTTTGAAGAATTGGCGGCCAAGGATGTCGGCGATATTCTTGGCGTCAGTGTTGATGCCGTGGAATCGCTTCTCGCGCGCGGTCGTCGTGCTTTGCGCGTGGCACTTGCGGCAGAGAGAGCTGATTTGTTAAACTCGTCCGTGGAAGGACACGCAGCATGTCTATGATCGACCATCATCCGTTGAATAAGGCCTTGGCCCAAGCTCTGGATTCGGCCAGCCCGGTGCCGGCTATGCCGATGGCCCGCCTGCATACGGCGGCGATGGCAGCCTATGATGCTCAGATGCGACCACGTTCAACCTGGGTGAAGACCTTCTCTGCCTTAGCTGCCAGCCTTATTCTGGGGGTGGGCGGCTTTGTCTATTACCAATCCTGGCCCAGTGCTCAAAAGGCGTTGACGGCGGATGCCGATGCCTTCGCCGAACAATTGCTCAATAGCGGGATTGATAACGAGCTTTAGGTCAAGCCTCTCCAATTCTGTCATCGACACAATGCGCGTCCAACCCGGGCGCGCATTTTTCATGATTGGCAAAGCCGGTTTGGGCTGATACCTTCGCGATCAGATGGTGCCTCAGGAAGCTGGGGTGAAAAGGGAATGCCGTGCGGGGGACCTCCTCCAAATCGGCAGCCGTGCCTGCGACCGTAAGCGGATAGCCGCGTTTCTCCTGACAGGCGTCAGGATGTGCCACTGGACCTGAGGGGTCCGGGAAGGCCGAAACAAAGCCTTGACCCGTGAGCCGGGAGACCTGCCATCGCCGTCGTTCGTCCGTCCTGCCAGGGTCAGCGGGAAGGCCGGAGGTTTCCTCCGATGCAACGACTGCAGGACGTGGGCAGCATGGTGCGCGCCCGCCACTTCTGCATGCAAGGAGGTTGGTCGTGGGCATCACGACCAAAGACATTGATGACACGTTGTTTTTGCTATTCGGCAAAGCCATTTCTTGTGCCCGTTGGCATGCTTTTGAGCGCAGCCTTGGCCATACCCCCCGCCCATGCTGAGACAGCCCCTGACAAATCGGTAGAAACGGTGGTGGTTACAGCCACTCGGACACCAACGCCGATCTCTCGCGTTGGCGCGTCAGTGACTGTGATTGACGGCCCTGCCATTACCCGCGCCCAGTCAATCCCGGTTATCGACCTCTTGCGCGATGTGCCCGGCATTGGCTTTGCCCGAACCGGTGGCGTCGGCAGTCTGACCACGGTGCGGGTGCGCGGGGCAGAAAGCGACCAGACAGTTTTGCTGATAGATGGGGTCAAACTAAACGACCCTTCGACGCCTGGCGGGGGCTTTAATTTTGCCAATCTGGTGGTTGGCAATCTCAATCGTATTGAGGTCCTGCGCGGACCCCAATCTGTGTTGTACGGCAGTCAAGCGATTGGCGGAGTGGTGCAGATCATCACTCAATCAGGCGATGTCCCGTTTGCGGCCTCCGCGACGCTGGAAGGGGGGGACCTTAAGAGCCGCCGCATCATGGGATCGGTGCGGGGCCAAGTCGGGGATCTCTCCTATCAGTTGGCTGCCGGGCAATTTGACACCGATGGTGTGAGTTCGGCTGCGAGTGGGACAGAACGGGACGGCTATCGCAATCAATTGGCCCAAACCCGTTTGACTTACGCCCTGACCGACCGGGTCGAGATGGAAGGGCGGGTCTATTGGTCAAAGAGCAAAGTGGGCATCGATGGGTTTCCCGCTCCAGCCTTTGTGTTGGCCGATACTGCTGAACAGACTGAAACCGATGAGCTGATTGTCTATGCCGGGACCAATCTGTCCATGCTGGACGGGCGGTCCCGAACCCGGATCGGCCTCAGCGAAACCCGCACTGACAGGACCAATCTCAATCCCAGTCTGCGCGTGCCGACAACATTTGACGGCAGCAGCACAAACCGCCGGATTGAATTGCAATCGAGTTTGGATGTAACCCCACAATTCCAACTGGTGGGTGGCGCGGAAATGGAACGCGGTCGCCTGCGCACGGCCAGCCCGTCAGTGACCAATCCTAACCCGGTGCCATTGCGCGCCAGCAATGATTTGTCGGCGCTTTATCTTCAAGGTCAGGCCAGTCCGACATCGTGGCTGACAGCCACCTTGGGCGTTCGCTGGAGTGATCACGATAGCTTCGGTGAGGCTTGGAATACGCGAGCTACTTTGGCCGCCAGCTTGAATGGGGGTGATACGATTGTGCGGCTTGCGGTGGCCGATGGCTTTAAAGCCCCGACCCCATTTCAACTCTTTTCCAACTTCGGCAATTCCCGCCTGCAGCCCGAAGAGGCACGCTCTGCTGAGATTGGTCTTGAGCAGGCTTGGTTCGATCGACGTTTGGTTGGATCAATCACTTATTTCAAACGCGACACCACCAACCAGATCGACTTTGTTTCTTGTTTTGGCAATGCTGCAGCCATCTGTGTTGGTCGACCCAGTGGCACCTATGACAATATCGCCAAGACGCAGGCGGACGGAACTGAAGTGACGTTGGAAGCCCGCCCCAATCGGCATCTCAATCTATCTGCCGGGTTCGCGACTTTGGATGCGCGCAACAAGGTGGCCGCAACAGCTGCCTTTAACAAGCAATTACCCCGGCGGGCCAAACAAACCGGCTTTGCGACCTTGGGCTATGTGTTTGATTTTGGTCTGGATGTTTCAGCCACTTATTCCCATGTTGGGGATAGTTTCAATAATGCAACCAACACGGTGGTGATTGGCGGCTATGATCTGATCACCGTGCGCGCCAGCCAGAAGATCAACGCGCATTGGACCCTGTTTGGCCGGGTGGAAAATGCCCGGGATGAAATCTATCAGACCGTGACGGGCTATGGCTCGCCGCGACGACAAACTTGGGTGGGGCTGCGTGCGACATTCTAAAGGCGCCTCAGGACTGATGATGTTGGTGGTGGCAGGCTGCTCCCTGCCGCCACCCCCTCGTGATGGGCTACAGGATGGGCGGCATATCAAGCCTGCCCGCATTGTTTCGCTTGATTTCTGTGCCGACCAATTTGTCCTGAAACTGGCAGACCGCACACATATTGCCGCGGTATCGCCCGATGCTGAGGCTTCCTTCTCTTACATGCGGGTGGCAGCAAAGGGCTTGCCCCAAGTCCGACCGGATGCGGAAGCCATTATTGCTTTAGCTCCCGACCTTGTGGTGCGGACCTATGGCGGCGGTCCGCAATTGGCGGCCCAATTGGAACAAGCGGGTATCAAAGTGCATCAAATCGGCTGGGGTGAGGGGTTTGATGCAGTCCGCACCCACGCCTTGGAGACGGCCAAAGCCTTGGGTGAGGAGGCGCGCGGTGCTGATATGGTCGCCGAATTTGACCGTCGTTTGGCCGCCATCAAGCCCGCCCAAGGTCTCACCGCCCTATATGTTACGCCCGGAGGGGTTACAACCGGGCCGGGCTCCATGGTGGATGCCATGATGGCGCGGGCGGGTCTGACCAATTTTCAGGCCACGCCAGGATGGTCCAGCCTCCCCCTTGAACGTTTGACTGAGGCGCGGCCCGACATTCTGGTCACGGCCTTCTTTACCGACCAAAGCTCACAGCAGGATTATTGGTCTGCGGCCCGCAACCCGATGATCGGTGACTTGACCCGGTCTATTCCTGTGGTGCGACTGGAAGGGGCCACGACAGCATGTGGTGGCTGGTTCATGATGGATGCGATGGAAGCCATGGCCAAAACTGGACGAGAGGCTCATGGTCAATCGAAGCGACTGAATGGGAGCATGCCATGATTGTAACAGATCACAGCCGCCCCTTGATCCTCTTTTTGAGTGGCCTTTGTGTCATCATGCTGGTGGTGTCGTGTCTGATCGGTCCGATCGGCCTCTCGTTGGGACGCCTGTTGCCAGCTTTGGTCGGGATTGGGGATCGTCAGGCGGAGTTGATTTTGTGGCAGATCCGCTTACCCCGCGCGCTGGCTGCTCTCTGTGTCGGCATGGCCCTGGCGGCCAGCGGGGCTGCCCTGCAAGGCCTGTTACGCAATCCGCTTGCTGAGCCGGGCGTCTTGGGGGTCTCGGCCATGGCAAGCCTGTTTGCCACCATCACGATTTATTGGGGCCTGATTGCCATGTCGGCTTGGCTGTTGCCGCTGGCAGCGATTGCCGGTGCTCTGCTGGCGACTGCGATATTGGCGCAGGTCGCACCGCGGGTCCAATCGGTGGTTACACTGGTGCTGGTAGGGGTTGGCCTGTCCAGTTTTGCCGGAGCCTTGATGTCCTTATTGCTCAACCTGGCCCCCAATCCATTCACATTAGCTGACATGATGAATTGGATGATGGGATCGGTCGCCAATCGCGCTTTGCCTGATCTGGCGATGGCTGCGCCATTCTTTTTGGCGGGTGCCGCTTTGATTGGTTTGTCAGCGCCGGGTTTGCGCGCGCTGACCTTGGGCGAGGAGGCCGCCAGCGCCATAGGTCTGGATATTGGTCGCGCGCGAGTCTTGGTCGTGGTGGGTACTGGCTTGTTGACAGGGGCGGCGGTCAGTATGGCCGGCGCGGTTGGCTTTGTTGGCATTATTGCGCCGCATTTGGTGCGCCCCTGGGTAGGTCACGACCCGGCGCGTACCTTGGTGCCATCGGCACTTTTGGGGGGATTCATTCTACTGGCGGCTGACTTGGTGACACGACTGACCCCAACGCCGCAGGAATTGAAATTGGGTGTGGTTGCCGCACTGATCGGGGCACCGCTGTTCATCTGGATCGCGGCCAGACGACGCAGTTTGGAGGGCGAGGCATGAGCCTTGAGTTACGGGCTGCACGCGTCTGTGCCGGTGAAGCGGTGCTTCTGGCCGATGTGTCCCTGCGCCTGACCCCGGGGCGACTCATCGGTCTTTTGGGGCCGAATGGGGCGGGAAAGACAACAGCAATTCGTGCTCTTTTGGGCTTGCAGAAGCTTGCGGCGGGTCAGGCCCTTGTGGCCGGTCAAGACGTGGCCAGTCTGTCCGCCCGCCAGCGCGCACGGCTGATTTCCTACCTGCCGCAGGCGCGCAAACTGGCCTGGCCGGTGTGTGTGCGAGAAGCCATTGGTCTGGGCCGCTTTGCCTATGGCGGACCTTTGGGACGGCTGGGGCCAACAGATCGCGCCGAGATTGATCTGGCTCTGACACGATGTGACCTTGTGCACCTAGCAGCGCGCGCCGTCACCAGTCTTTCAGGGGGGGAATTGGCACGGGTACATCTGGCCCGCGCTCTGGTCGGGCAGTCCCCCATCCTCATCGCCGATGAGCCGACTGCTGCCCTTGATCCTGGCCACGCTTTCGCAGTGTTGGAAATGTTGCAAACTGAAGCCCAGGCAGGCAAGACAGTGCTGGTTGTCTTGCACGATCTTGACCTTGCAACCCGCTTTTGCGACGAGGTCATCCTGCTCGATCAGGGACGCGTGATCAGCCATGGTCCGCCAATCGAGGCGTTGAGCATTGAACGACTTGCCGAGATTTATGGTATCGAGGGCGTTTGGGACCAGAAGACATTGCGCATTCGCGGTCGGATCAATCAGACCCTGATGGTTTAGATGGGCCAAGATTCACACGTATCAATAGCCCGACGCAAGCGGCTGTTCAGAAAACCTACTGCGGGATAGTTTGTGATATCCACATCTGTCTACCGTAAGGTAATTGACAGTATGAACTGTCCAACTTAATCACGATGCCTGATCATTTTTTCTGTGAGCATTCAAGGTATTGTCAGATAACTGAAATATTGTTGTAGTATTCGTATGCTCAGTATCTTCAATAGGTTGCGCGGTTTCAGTCGGCGACAATCATTGGCACATATTTCCCTTTTTTGGGGAAATTTTCACTTGGAATTCACCTGAATATCTCTCTAAATTAACTGCGTTTAATGCGCGTTTACTATAAACTGGTGATTGCCAGTTCATTACTACTGGGTTAATGAAGCATTAATGGGCAGAGAGTGGCGACGTGCATGCGGCCGCATCTGTCCATCCACAATCTCTGTGGTCTGTGCCTATCGACTGTATTTTTGAGTTTTGTTTGAGTGATTTGTGTCGGTGATTTGAGATGGGTGCAGCCTCTGACAAACCATGATGGACCTTAAAGTCCGACTGGCCTTCGGAACGAAGCAGGGAATGTGGGGATCGGGCGTGGCTGTCCCCACCCTATGTGTTGCGGGGACATTGTTTGAGGTCGAAGGCCGATCGGTGCGCGTTCTGGCGAAACGACGCGTGTGTACCTGAACTTGTTTGTATTCCAGCAATCAGAAGATGACCTCATGGGTGGGGGATAGCATGGCATTTTTCCGTCGGCGGCCTGATGGGCCCGCGCAAATTGTGCACACATGCGGCACAGGTTTCTCGCAGCACCGCGCAGAGATTGGTGTCGATGCGTCTGGTGCGGCGCTGTCACCGGGGGGTCCTCACCGTCCTGCACAGCCCCATCTTGCCAAGAAATGGCTCCTCATCACGGCTCTGACCGGTGTAGGTCTGGGGTTACCCGGCATCTGTGCAGCCCAAGACCTGAATTACAAGCCGGTCAATCCGACTTTTGGCGGTAATTCTTTTAATTCCAGCCACTTGCTTGGCGTTGCCAACGCCCAAAATGATTATCGCGACAAGCGTGCCACCAGCAGCAATTCCCAGGCGGACGCTTTTGCGCGCCAATTGCAGTCGCGGCTTTTGTCAGCTGTGTCGTCCCAGATTGTCGATGCGATCTTTGGCGAAAACCCTCAAGAGCGCGGCAAGATTTCCTTGGGCGGGCAGACGATCGAGTTTGTGCGCGATCTGGTCAATGTCACCATCACCATCACCAATGATCAGACTGGCGAGGTCACAACCTTGGTCGTGCCGCTGTTTGTGGAGATCCAGTGATGCGCCGTCACATGCTCTGCCTCAGTCTTGCGGCACTGATTGGGCTTGGGGGATGTGTGTCAAGTACGGTGAAAGTCGCCCCACTTGGCAAGAACCTTGATGTGCCCATGATCCAGCAGCAAACCAGCACACAAAAGCTGTTGCAATCGCTGCCGGCTGCAGAGCGGCCTGTCCCTGTGGCTGTGTATAATTTTACCGACCAGACCGGCCAGTTCCGCGTGTCTGAAACTGGGCAAACGCTCTCACGTGCGGTGAGCCAAGGCAGCACATCCATCCTGATGAAGGCGCTGCAGGATGCAGGCCGTCGCAACTGGTTTCTGGTGTTAGAGCGCGAAAACCTCGCCAATCTGCTCAATGAGCGCCAGATCATTCGCGAAATGCGGGAACGCTATTTGGGCGAAACAAAGGTCAATCCCGAAGCATTGCCGTCGCTTTTGTTCGCGGGTGTGATTCTCAGTGGTGGGGTGGTTGGCTATGATACATCCACCCTGACAGGGGGTGCCGGCGCGGGCTTTCTGGGCATTAGTGCGCGTACTGAATATCGCCAGGATACGGTGACCGTTGCCTTGCGGGCTGTCTCGGTCCGCACCGGAGAAGTCCTGGCGGCGGTTACGACCACCAAGACAATCGCATCCTATTCGGTTGGCGGCGGTGCGTTTCGCTATGTCGGCTATAAAAAGTTGTTGGAAGCTGAGACCGGCATGACCACCAACGAACCCGACCAGGTTGCGCTGCAGCAGGCCATTGAGAAGGCAGTTTATGCCCTGATCATGGAAGGGGTTGAGCAGCAATTGTGGGGATTTGCCGACGCGCAAAAAGGAAATGCCTTGTTGGCGACCTATCGCGACGAGCGCGAGGGCCGCGTGACGGCAGAACAGCTGGATGACATGGCCAGGCGCGCTGAACGTCTGGCAGCCAAAGAGGTCGCCAAACAAAAAAAGCGCAACAAGAAGTCTGACAAAAAGCCAGTTACCCCGGTTGCAACCCGGCCTGATGGGAAGACGCCACCCGATAATCGGGTGAAAGTGTCTGCACTTCAACCGTCCGCACATCAAACTTCCGCATTGGGCGTGGCTGAAGCCGTCGCCGTCGCGGAACTTACCGCCTCTGCCAATCGGGGCCTCCCGATCGGCAAATTGGAACCGGCCAAAGTGCCGGGCAATTGAGACCGGACCGGGCAAAGCCAAATCAGCCCGGCCAAGCCTACAGCTTCCAATTCTGGTCACATGGCCAGTCCAGAAGCTGACATGTAGTTGTAGCGTACACTATTGATGATGCTGGGTTTTCCAGCGCCTCTTAAGTCGACACAGCCCAGACACCCGTCTGGCTGAATACTGGAGTCTTATCTATGAAAAAGATCATTTTGGCATCTGTGTCCGCGCTTGCGCTGGCCGCGGCTGCCACTGGTGCAGGCGCCTCTGCACTGCCGTCGGGGACACCGTCCTCAGAGGTGACCCAATCAGGCAGCGGCAATAATGCCAATGTCAATCAGGTCGGTACCGCCGCTTTGGTGAATGCCAGTTCCAAAATTACCCAATCCAACGCCAATAATCTTGCCAATGTGACCCAAACTGTGAATGCGGTTGGGCCTGCCTTGGCCTCGGATGTCGACCAAAAAGGTAGCGGCAACCGAGTTGTCGTGTCTCAAGCGTTGTCGACTGGCAGCGCCACTGGGTCAGCTTCACAAGTCACAATCAAGCAGTTCAGCACCGCTGATGCGACCTTGGCCCCCGTTGGTGGAACCAACAGTACCGCCTCTGAAGGCAATTTCGCAATGGCGCTGCAAACCGGTGGCAGCAGCAATACTGCCACGATCACACAAGGCAGCGCATCTGATCGCAAGAATGGCAATTACGCCACCTCAAGCCAGTCCGGTTCGAAGAATGCGGCAACGATCAATCAGTTTGCAACCGATGCCTATGCCGCCACCAGCCAAACTGGGGAAGATAACAGGTCGACGGTGACTCAAGCTGATGCTTTGACCTCACCCTCCGATGATCCCAATGCGGTCATTATTCAGAATGGCAATGAGAACATCTCAGGCGTGTCGCAAACAGCCGGCAGCAGCTCACAGGGCAATCTCGATGTCTCGGTCACACAAGATGGCGACAAGGGTGAGTCCTATATTGACCAAGTTGCTTCGGGTGCGAACTCCAAAAACCTGTCGGCCACTGTGGTTCAAAGTGCCGGCAGCGAATTGGCACGTTCAACCATTACCCAAACTGCATCCGGTCCCAATACCAGCGACCTGATCGCCTCCGTAACACAGAGCGGTCGGTTCACCGGCACGGGCTTTTCCAACATCACCCAGACCGCCAGCAGCGACGGTTCAAGTCAGTTGCGGGCCACCGTCAACCAAACCAACAACGCAAAGTCGACCATCACTCAAACCGCAGCCGCCAGCCAGCGTTCAAATAATCAAGGCGGTGACATTCTGGTGGCACGGGTTACCCAAACAGGTGAAAACAGCTCAACGATCACCCAGACCATGAGTGAAAACACCTCGAGCGGAACCTATGCGCCTCGGAATTATTCGGCGACCATCATCCAAACCGGTGATTCCAACACCTCCACGGTGACGCAGATTGATTCTTTGGACACCCGGTGGAATAGCGATGACAAGGATTTGAGGGCTGATGTCACGCAGAATGGCGCCAATAACAGTTCGGCCGTCTATCAGACAGGCTGGTCTGCAACCGCAACGGTCCAGCAAAGCGGCACCGGCCACAAAAGCGTCGTCAACCAAAATCTGGATGAATTCGGCAACGAAACCAATTTTGGCTTTGGTACGGTCCGAGTCACCCAAACCAACCAAGACAACGAAGCCTATGTAACCCAGCGCGGGATTACCAGCGGCATCGGAGTTACGCAAAATGGTCGAGATGGCAAGGTTGTGTTTGATCAGACCACGGCAACCAACCGGGCGAAGGGCACCATCCTGCAAACGAGCACATCTCGGAACGGCGAAGTTTATGTCACTCAGACGGGCAGCATATTCCCGGTCAACCTCCAACGAGGTCCTGTTGATGGCAAAAACGATGTCGACGTGACCCAAAGTGGTGTCGACACCAAAGCATCGATCGATCAGGGCGGGGTGAATAATTACACCGACATCCTGCAGTCGGGTAATTCTGTCGAAGCCGTGGTCAACCAGACCAATGCCAGCGAAAGCACCACTGTGATCACCCAGGCTTTGGGGAATGCATTTGTGGGCGTGATCCAAGCTGGCACTGGCCACGTCGCCAATATCGCCCAACGCTAAGCCAACTGCGCACCGGGGGCAATTTGGCTGAAGGCCTCCGGATGTTTTTCAAGCCATCATTTGCAAAACTTGAAGGAAAACTGACATGAAAATGCTGATTAAATACGCCGCTTCCACTCTGGCCTTGACCTTGATTGCTGGGGCAGTCCAAGCCCGGCCACTCCCAGAGCTCAATGCCCAAGTTGACCAGTCGGGCACCAGCCAGGAAGCCAATGTCACGCAGAATGCAGCTGTTGCATCGGTAACCGTGACCCAGACCAATGATGACAATACGGCCAATGTTTCCCAAACGGCGGCAGCTTTGCGGGCCAGTGCTTTTGTCAAGCAAATTGGGGTGAAGGGCGATGTCACAGTAACCCAATCCGGCGCGGACACTGTGGCTGAAGTGGTCCAGTCCGGCACCTTTGGCGCGGCCCGCAATGTGGTCTCGATCAGTCAGGTCGGTGCTGGTGCAATCAGCCGCGTTGGGTCGCGGGCAGCTGGTAACGCAGCCGAAGTGATTGGTCAGTCTGGCTCGGATAATGCCATCACTGTCTCTCAGACCGCGTCAGCAGTCGACGCCCGCAGCGATATCACGCAAGCCGGCACCAGCCACATCATCAATGTCTCACAGAGCAGTGAGGATGCAGCCAGTGACATCACCCAATCAGGGTCGAACAATGAAATCAATTTGACCCAGTCAGGCTTTGGTGCGGCCAGCGATATTGTGCAATCAGGCTCAGACAACCGGACTATTGTGCTGCAGAGCGGCGCTGATACGGAAAGCTATGTCGACCAATCAGGCAGCAATGGTCTGATTGACGTTTATCAGTCGCTCTCCGGGGCATATTCGTCTGTGACCCAGTCGGGCGCGGGCAATTCCGCAACGGTGACCCAGGGCACGCGCCCAGCCGCTAGGTAATCGGCAGACGGGCAGGGATCTCAGGCTTGGCTGTTATAGACAGGTCCTGCGTCTGGGTTTCCTGCCCACCTTTTCAACCATCGTGCGTATGTCTCGGTTGTTTATGGCTTGATGATCATTCCAGAACCGGCTCTGCCAGTTTGTTAGGCAAAGATTGTGTGAGGCGAAGATGACGAAAATGTTGATCTTGCGGGCGCTCGGGTTGGGCTTGATGCTCGGGCTTGGCCTTTCAGCACCCGCTGCCGCCCAATCCGGGGCCTATATCTCCCAGATCGGTGCTGCCAACCGTGCCAGCATCAGCCAGGATGGTGGCGCGATTTCTGGTCTGGCCAAAGTCGAGCAAGATGGGGAGCGGAATGTCGCCGATATATTCCAGACCGATGCTGCCCATCAGACACGTGTGGATCAGACGGGTAGTTTGAATGAGGTTTTGGCCATCCAGCGTGGCGGCCAATCCCATGTGGGTGTGATGACGCAGGAGGGGAGTGGCAATCACATTTCACTCGCCCAGATTTCTGCTGTCGCGACCCAATCGGCTGCCATCACGCAGCTAGGTGATGGCAATAAAGTTACTCTATCGCAGGATGGCACGGCCAATTCCGCGACTTTGACCCAGATTGGCAATAACAATCTGATGAGCCTTGCCCAGACGGGTGGTGGGGTGATTAGCTGGAAACAGGAGGGCAATAATCTTGCCCCCATTGAAATGGTGATCGGGGGTGGCCAGATCCTGTTCCTGACGCAGGTTAGACCATGACACCGGCTCTTGCCTTGTTCCTGTTTTGGCTCGTGACACAACAAGGTGCGACAGCACCTGCGTCATCGCCAACCAAACCCGTGAGGCAAAACGAGAAAGTCTGGATTGAGACCGAACCCAGACCAAGTTCAGCCTTGCCAGGGAAGACGCCTTCGCCGAATACACAGCCCGAAAATACCACGTTTCAGGTCGTCATTGGCCCGCCGGTCTCGGGCGATCATGTACAGGCCGAACAGGCCAGTCCCGATGGCGCGCCGGCACCCATCCCCATGCAGGTCAGCCAGCACCCGCAATCACGTCTCGGCTTGGCACAGCCTCGCCCGGCCCCGGCCAGTGCCGCACCACCCCCGGCCTTAAGCCAAGCTGCCGATGGTCGGATCACAGCGATCACCGCGCTCAAAGGTGATGACCGATGTGCAGCAAACCCGGGTCCTGAACTCGCCGATATATGCGCCCGGGTGATTGAGACACGCAGCGATGAGTTTTCAATCCCGGACAGGTCGGCATTGTCACCCGAGCAGCGGCTTCTAGCCGATCAGCAAAGCCTCGAATCCGGCCCGCTTGACATAAATTCCGCGGCGCGACGTCTGTCTGCAGGAAAACAAGATGACACGCTGGCAGGCCTTGCGGTGGCCAGCGTGGCTCTGTCCCAGCCTGTTGGGCCGACTGACCAAAAGAAAGAGTCGGAGACCAAGACTCAGGCCGTGCCTGCCGTGGTCGATGCTTTGGTTGCCGCGATTCTACAGCAGACCGGTGGCGGACCACCGCCCAATTGAGCTGGAGATTGAGCCTGGCATGAGCTTTGCCCTTCCCCCGTCTAGCCCCAGTCTCAGTGCGCACATGCTTGAGTTGCGCATGGCGCAAGATGGCGGTCAATTGGTTGTTTCTGCATGGGTTTATTGCAAAGATTTGCCAGATATCGCCTGGCAATTAGACATTTCAGTAACCAAGGACTCCGGCCGCAGCACGATAAGGCAAGCCGGAATAGGTGGCTCTGCATCACGCCCCGTCTGTGTCACCCGCTTGGATTGGGGGGTAGAAGGCACAGCCAGTTTGGTCGTCCGGTCGCAAGGCCTCACAATCGCCACTCTCAGCAAAGATTTGGCCAATGCATCTGGGGACATGAAAAAGGGCTGACCTTTTGAGGTCAGCCCTTGCATGAGTGGAAAACCGCTGTGAGGCGTTAGGATGCGCGAACCCGGCGCAAAAAGCCGTCGACTTCTTGCTTCAAGCGGTCGGCCTGCTGGCCCAGTTCGCGGGCAGCACCAAGACTTTGGGAAGCTGCAGCCCCGGTTTCGTTGGCCCCTTGTTGCACCATTTGGATGGCGCTGCTGACCTCGGCTGTGGCCCCGGCAACATCAGAGGTATTGCGGGTGATTTCGCGTACGGCGGTCATCTGCTCTTCCACCGCTGCCGAGATGGAGGCAGAGATTTCGTTGATGGCGTTGATGGTGGCGCTGATGGCCTCAATATCGGTCACAGCGCGTTCGGTCACTTCCTGCACGCCTGAGATCTGCGCCGAGATTTCGTCAGTTGCCCGCGCCGTCTGATTGGCCAAATTCTTGACTTCCGAGGCCACAACCGCAAACCCACGACCGGCTTCACCAGCGCGTGCTGCTTCAATCGTGGCGTTAAGCGCCAACAAATTGGTTTGTCCGGCAATCTGGGAAATCAAACCCACAACTTGGCCAATGCGCGATGCCGCTTCCGACAGGGCCGCCACGGTGGAATTGGTTTCGATGGCTTTGGTTTCAGCTTCGCGCGCCACATTGGCAGCTTGTGTGACCTGCTGGGCGATTTCGCTGATGGAGGCCGCCATTTCTTCGGCTGAGGCAGCCACGGTTTGCACATTGCCAGCCGACATTTCAGCGGTCCGCGCCACCGAGGAAGAATGGCCAGAGGTCTGGCTTGCTGTGTGGGCCAAGGTCTCGGACGTGGCTTCAAGCTCTGTTGCAGCCGAGGCAACTGTTTCGACCACTTGAGACACCGAAGCTTCAAAGTTGGCGGCTAATTCCTCCAAAGCCACTTTGCGGGCCTTCTCAGCACTTTCCATGTAGACCTCCACGGCAAAGTCGAGGTCGAGCAGCACGGCCTGCATCACTGCGCGCGAGAAGCGGGCTGGCGAGGCACCACTGGTTTTGCCACCAAACATCTTGTTCTTTGGGTTTAAGGCCAGCCGGATTGTGGCCTCTTCCGCAATGCGGGCCGACAGCAAGGAATAGCCGCCAATAAACCAGGTCGGTGCCAGACCCAGGCGGGCATGGATGCCCCAAATCTTGCGAACCGAGGCTTCATATTCATCCCCGAAGTCGGCTTTGGCGATCAGCATCCAGTGCTGGAGTTGCTTCTCACGCACATGGGCAATCACTGAGTTTTTGAACACCGCGCCAACAGCGGGCCAAGACTGCATATGCGAATAGAATTCGTCCAACAGCATCGGCATGATTTCCGGCAACAGCGGGATCAACTCTCGCAATGTGTTGCGTGTTGTTTGGTCGATATTCTGAAACCGGATGCGTTCGTTGATGCTGACGCGTTCCATGCGAAACTCCTGCTTTGCAACGTCGATGCGCATTTCCTTTGCAAACTGGGACTAATGAAAACTTAATGCTGAAATTGCGGAATACTGACCGTATACGACCGATTTCATCGCATTTGCTCCTCGTTGGTAATCGATAGGCAATAATCGTACTGGGGCAAATTTTTGCTCAATACGATTAGTTACCTGTAATTTCTCAATTACTGACTTTGGAAGCTTTTCAATGTCTCTTGTACACCCCGCTCAAAGGACGTCGGGTCGGCCCAGAAGCGGGTCTCAAACTTTTTGCAGTCAACCTGGTAGGGGCGGTCCCATTGGAAGCGCATTTCGACCATTTCGCGCATCATCGGATGAACAAGGCCCAGAATAGGTAGCCATGCCATGGGCAGAGATGTGAGCTTAAGTGTCTGATTTAGTTGACGTGCTGCGATGTCCAAAATGGCGCGTGGACTGGTTGTGGGTGCGCTGGGCACATGCCATGCTTGGCCGAAATCGCTGTCATCGGCGTCCAAGAGCGACATGACTGCCCGACCAATATCGGGCACATAAGCAAAATCATGCGGCTGGTCTGGGTCGACAATCAGCATGGCTTTCTTGCCTTGTGCGATGGCAGCCAGTCCTAATTCACCCAGATGCGATTGTTTGACACCGGGCCCATAAAAGTCTGGCGCGCGTAGGGCAGTAACGCGGACTTTGCCCTCATGATGGGCCGCCAACCATTGGCGCGTGATCGCCGCGCGTACGGCGGGTTTGCGGCCGTAATCCATCGGTGGCATGGTTTCCACTAAAGGTCGGGTCTGCGGCCCGTAGAGGTAAAGATTGTCCACAAAGATCAGGCGCGCGCCAGCCCGTTGTGCCCCGGCGAGCACATGGGCCATGGCGGCGGGCCAGTGGCTTGCCCATGTCGTACTTTGGTAGGCAAAGCCGACCGCCAACACGATCTGATCAGCCCCCTCGCATGCTGTTGCCACGGCGGCCGCATCGCGCATGTCACAGCTTTGGAAGGTAACGCCTACGGGCAAATCTGCCGGCCGGGTGCGCTGGGCAACACGGATGGTCTCGCCTGTACCGCGTGCGAGCAATTGATGAACGATGCTTTGGCCGACAGGGCCATAGCCGAAAATGACATAGGTTTGGCGCATCTTGCTTCTCCACAATCCAGCCGCGCTCTGCTGTGCGTTGGCCGTCGGGACTGATTTAGTCCTTGTACTTGTATGCGTAAAATGAATGATTTATATATTCATCATGCACCAAACGAATTTAAATGGCTTAGACCTCAATTTGCTCCCGCCGCTAGAGGCCTTGTTGCGTTTGCGCAATGTGACGTTGGCCGCGCGTGAGGCGGGCATGAGCCAACCGGCCATGAGCCGGGCCTTGGGGCGGTTGCGCCATGTGTTCAAGGACCCCTTACTGGTGCGCGGCCGCAAGGGGCTGATGCTAACGCCGCGCGCGATCGAGGTGGCAGCCATCCTTGGCCCGACCCTGCAACGTGTCCAACATGTGTTTGCCGAACCGCAATTTGATCCTGCCAAAGCCCAGCGCCAGATCAGAATTGCCGCATCCGATGTCCATAATGCCTTGATCCTCCCCCATTTGATCGCACTTCTGGTGCAGGAAGCCCCCGGCCTCGACATTGTTTGCGAGCCTTATGGCCCGAATCTGGTGGAGCAGATGTTTGCCGGGACGCTGGATTTTGCCTTTGCTTTGGATTCCACGCCACTGCCGACAGGGGCCCACAGTGTCCCACTGGCGCGTGACGAGCTTACCTTGGTCATGCGGCACGATCATCCCTTGGCTGGGCATGATTGGACCGTTCAAGATTATGGCCGGGTGCCCCATGTGCTGATTGGACTATTGAACGACGGGGTCAGCGAGATGGATGCTTGGCTGGCGGCTGAAGGGGTGAGCCGCACCTCAATCTGGTCATCTCCCCATTTTTTGGCCGCTCTTGCCACTGTTGCGCAGACCGATGCCGTCACGACGGTGTCACGCGCCTTTGCCAGCCGGTTTGGCCCGGGTCTTGGTTTGATTTTGAAGCGGCCGCCTTTTGCCCGCATTGATTTTGGGATCGTGCTGGTCGGCTCTCAAGCACAAGCGCGGGATCCTTTGATGCTGTGGCTGGCCAACAAAATGCGTCAGGCGGCCCAACTCGCTTACGGCGTGGAAACGGGTCGCTCTCAGGATGCCGGGGCGCGGGCGGATGTTGGAACAATTCCCGCCTAAATGGATCACCGCGTCAGGCAGATTGGACCTGACGCACATATGCTTTTGGCGCGCGTTAGGCTGTGGCGACAAAAGCTGCTTTAGAAAGTCCGCCCTAAGCGCAGGCCGACATTATCGATGCCTTGGTTCTTGGATCCACCCAAAATATGGCCATGGCTTAAGTGCTCATAGACCACATAACTCGTCCATTGGTCATTGTGTTGGTAGCCAAGTGCAAAGCCCAGGCGGAACAAATCGCGTGATCCCAAGGCCAATTCCTCAGCGTTGAACTTGGCCCGACGCACACTGTCAGCGGGGGGATAGGGATTGTCCAAGGGGTCCCCATTATGAATGATATAGCCCAGATAAGGGTCAAGACTGATTTTCTTGCCCAAGGGGATGCGCCAATCCAGTCCGACTCCCGCAAAGCTGGTTTCGCCTTGGGTGTTTAGCGAAATCACCGCACTTGGGCGCGGTGAGAAAGCAAATCCGAGCCAGTTCGGGCTTTCCCACAGCACTTCGAGCTGGACGTCAGGCCCACCTTCCTTGTGGGCATTCTTAGACACATTGGTCTCGACATTATGGGCGAGCACCGCCCCACGTACCTCCGATACCTCGGCCCGCGCGGGTGCGTAAAGTGTGACGCATCCTAAAAGGCAAGAGACGACAAACAACTTGCACAATTCAAATCGAGCCACGTGAATTTCCCCCTTTTGTCGACTTTATCCAAAGCTCGAGTCCCGCGATCAGGTCAAATCATAAAGCAAGGCCACGCCAATTTGGCGTGGCCTGCGAAGTAAAGGGGGCCTAAACGTGATGTTCCGCGCAAAACCCTTATGCGGCGCGGACGTCCTCTAAGAACCGATCCACGGCGCGCTTGAGATGATCGGCTTGCATCCCAAGTTCACGAGCAGCCGCAAGGCTTTGTGCTGCTGCAGCCCCGGTTTCGGCTGAACCCTGCTGGACTAAGCCAATGGCTTGACTGACCTCACTGGTTGCTGTCGCCACGTGAGACGTGCTCTGGGTGATCTCTTGCACAGCGACCATTTGCTGCTCAACTGAGCTCGAGATTGAGGCAGAGATTTGGTTGATTTCACCAATTGTGCTCGCGATACCTTCAATGGCTGAGACGGCCAGTTGGGTCGCACTTTGGACTCCGGCGATTTGATGACTGATTTCGTCGGTGGCCTTGGCGGTCTGCTCGGCCAAGCTCTTTACTTCTGATGCAACAACGGCAAAGCCCTTTCCCGCCGCCCCGGCGCGGGCAGCCTCAATTGTGGCATTGAGTGCCAACAGGTTGGTTTGGCTGGCGATGTCAGAAATCAAACTCACCACCGCGCCGATTTTGCCAGCCGCATCCGAGAGCGCAACCACGGTCGAATTTGTTTCTGATGCCTTGCGCGACGCCTCGATTGCAATGCGCGCTGCGGTTTGGACTTGATTGGCAATTTCGGCAATCGAGGCTGACATTTCTTCGGAGGCCGATGCCACCGATTGCACATTCGACGCTGATAAACTCGCGGTCCGCGCCACAGAGTTCGAGTGCTCCGAGGTGTCTTGCGCGGTTTTTGTGAGGGTTTCTGACGTTGCCTCCAATTCGGTTGCGGCTGAGGTTACCGTATCAACAACTTGGGCAACAGAGGATTCAAAGCTGTCAGCCAAGGCCAGCATCGCGGCGCGCTTGCCTTCTTGAACTTCTTTTTCCTTGCTCTTGGATATGGCCTCCAGGCGGCGGACTTCTTGGGCGTTCTTGACGAAGATTTGCAAGGCCGACCGCATTCGGCCGACGCAATCGCGACGGTCAAGATCGTCAATCACAATGTCTATATTGCCCTTTGCGACATCATCCATCAGGGCTGTTGTCCTGTTCAATGGCGCGGCGATGATGTTGGAAAGTGCGAGAGCCAAGCCACCGCCAATGACGATTACCGCCCCGATCATGGCGACGGCCATACTGGTGCTTTGTTGAACGAGCCTGCTCATCAAGGGTCCAACTTTGTCCTGCTGGGCTTTGGTTGCCGACATCAGGTCCGTTGTTAAGGTCGAAATCGACGCGCCGAGTTGATTGCGCTGGTTTGATGCGGCTGGGTCAGCGGTCACCTGCTGGGCTACCTTGACGTACTGGCTTGTTTTTAAATTGATCTCTTCAAGCCGGGATTTGATTTTAGGGTCCACAGCGATATCTTTGGCTTGTGCCAGAGACCGACCCAACTCTGCATAGATGTCCTGCATGGCTTGGATGTCTGCGGGATCCTTGCTGACTTCATACTTGATCGCGGGCACACGCATTTTCTGAAAATGTTCGGCGACTTCAGCTACAGATGCAGTTTGGCGAGCCAGTTGGCGATATTCGTTCGCGAGGACTTCGACGCGCCTTGACTCCCATGCAAGCAAACCACAAGCTAATGTTACCAGCGCGATCAAAGCTCCGAAGGCAAGTTTGATCTTTTGTGCAACTGGCGCGTGATACGTATAGTATTTGAACAAGATAACCCCCTAGTTTTACCTCTCGGTATCTCGCTCATTTGTCCTTCAGTCCTAAAAATTTCTTTATGGCGGGTCTTGGTCTGTTCACAAATCTGTGAGCTTGCCGATCCGGCAGCGCTGACTGTGTGTTCAACACCGGAAAAGATTGCCACGAAAGGCACCTGGGTTTAGGGCTGACCTCCCGATTTGGAGGTTCTTATGGCTGTTGCAAAGCTGGAAAAAGACGGGGCGATTGCCACCATCACCATCACCCGCCCGGAGGCAATGAATGCTTTGGGCCAACCCGGCGACGGTGATGTGTTTCAAGCCATTTGTGCACAGATCAATACTGATCCTGCCATTCGTGCCGCCATCCTGACCGGTGAAGGCCGCGCTTTTTCAGCCGGGGGCGACGTCAAGGCGATGAAGGAACGCAGCGGGGCCTTTGCGGGCAGTCCAGCTGAAATCCGCGAGGCCTATCGTGGCAATATCCACAAGATCATCAAAGCCCTCTGGTCGCTCGAAGTGCCCTTGGTGAGCGCGATCAACGGCCCAGCTATTGGTTTGGGTTGTGATGTGGCGTGCATGGGCGATATTCGGTTGGCCGCCAAGGGAGCCAAGTTTGGCGTGACCTTTCTGAAATTGGGCCTGATCCCCGGTGATGGTGGGGCGTGGCTGACCCCGCGGATCATCGGCTGGAGCCGGGCCTGCGAACTCTTGTTTACCGGGGATGTGGTTGATGCGGAAACCGCCTGCGCATGGGGCTTTGTTTCTCGCGTGGTTGAAGCTGATGTCTTAATGGATGAAGCCCGCGCACTGGCGCTCAAAATTGCCCAGCAACCGCCCCATGCACTGCGCGTGACCAAGGCCTTGATGCGCCAAGGCCAGACGGCAACCTTTGACACCATCATGGAGTTATCAGCCGCCTCGCAAGGCCTGATGCACCACACCAAGGACCATGAAGAAGGGGTGGATGCCATTCTTGAAAAGCGTAGCCCCAGCTTCACTGGCCAATGAGATATGCGCTGCCCCTTATGATCCTCTTGGCAGTGGCCGCTTGTGACCGGGCTGACCAAGATCAGGATCCCCGTGATCGGGTTGGCCAAGACGGGCCTTTGTCCTGGCGGTTGGTTGAGCAGAAATCCGGTGCGGCGGCCTTTCTCTCCCGTCCGGGGGCGGCACCCGATCTTGTGTTGTGGTGCGATGACCAGAAGGGTCTGACCCTGCGCGCCCATGTGTTCAAAGAACCAGCCGCCCAGCCTGATTTGCTTCTAACCACGTCCGGTGGGCAGATCACCTTTACCAATGTGCGCCGCCAAGGTGGATTACGCGCCACAGACCGGAAACTGGTTGAGGGTCGGGTCAATCTGGCTGATCCCCGCGTCACCGCAACCTTGGCAGCAGCCCAACGCTTGACGTTGACGTCAGGGGGAGTTGATTATCAAGTTGAGCCGCAGGATCGTGCCGGGGCGTTGCGTGGTTTTCTGACCGCCTGCGCGTCACAAGCCGCACCCGTCGGGAAAAATGGATCGACGCCTTAACCAGACGATCTGGTGAACGGGGCAGACAATGATTGGGGAGAAAGTCATGTCGGAAAAACCCTTGGTTCACGGTTATGTCGCACAAGGCTTTGAATCGGTCCGGGATCTGTTTGCCGAGAATCTGGCCAGTGGTCAGGAATTGGGCGCGACTTTTTGTGTCGTACAAGATGGGCAGACCATTATCGACCTTTATGGTGGGGTCCGTGATGGAGACCATGCTGAGGCCCTAGGCCCCGATGATTTGTTCAATGTCTGGTCCACCACCAAGGGCATGGCTGCAACCTGCATTGGCATTGCGGTTGAGCGAGGTCTGTTGGCTTATGAGGCCAAAGTTGCTGATTATTGGCCTGAGTTCGGCGTCCATGGCAAACAGGATGTGACGGTAGAAACCCTGTTAAGCCATGCCAGTGGCGTGCAAGGACCAGATACGCCTGCGACCACCGAAGAATTGCTCGATATTCCAGTCTTTTCGGCCCGCCTAGCGGATCAAACACCCATGTTTCCGCCCGGATCGGCCAGCGCCTACAATGCAGGGATTTTTGGTCATTGGGTGGATGCTTTGTTGCGCGCCACAGATGGGCGCAACTTGAAGGATTTCTTCGCAGCCGAAGTCGCAGCCCCGCTGCAGGCTGATGTCTGGATCGGTCTGCCACAGGATCAACACCATCGACGTGCCCCCATCGTCGCACCCTGGGCTGCGATGGTCGAGCAGACGCCCCCGTCGCCTGACCCTGTCGTGCGCGCTGCCCTGGGTAGCCCCCGCATGAGCCCGCTTCTGGCCAATCGTGCTGACTGGATCGCTGCTGGCAATGGCGCGGCGGGTGGCAGTGCCAATGCGCGCGGCATCGCCCGTGTCTATGGGGCTTTGGCGCGAGGTGGTGAGATTGACGGGGTGCGCATCATGCGCCCAGACAGCGTGGCGCGCATGGTGGCCCAGCGTCGGGAAGGCAAGGATAAGGTTTTGGGCATGTGGGTGCGGTGGGCGGCAGGCTTCTTATTGTCCAATCGCGGCCTTTATGGTCCAAATGACAACAGCTTCGGTCATTCGGGTTGGGGTGGCAGTTTCGGCTTTGCCGATCCTGATGCCAAGCTTGGTTTTGGCTATGCCATGAATCTCATGGCTCCCAATTTGGCTGGCGACCCGCGCGGCGGCAGGCTTGCGGCGGAAACCTATCGCTGCCTTGGACTGGCTTGAGGCTGAAAAGCTGCGCGCCGGGGCCTTCCCTCGGCCTGCAAAGCCCCTATAACCAGAAGCATCAGCACCACGACACACAACAAAGCTGAGGGAGAGAGAAATGATCGGTATCTGCGCGCAATTCACCATTCAAGACGGCAAGGCCGCTGAATTCGAAGCCATGTTGACCGAGTTTGTCACCACGGTGAAAGCCAAAGAGCCTGGCGCGACGGTCTATCAATTGTGCAAGAATGCCAAGGCTGAGAATGAGTATTTCATGCTTGAACTCTATGCTGACCAAGCTGCCCTCGATGCCCATGGCAAGACAGACCACATGGCCGCTTTGGTTGCGAAGATCGGCCAATTTCTGGCCGGCCCGCCCAAGCTGGTACAAGGCCCCGCTTTGTTTTAGGTCGCAGGCCTAGGCCTGCCGCTTAGCTCCATGCGCGCGGGCCTCAGGCCGCCTCAACCAAACACGTTCCAACCCCGCGCGGATGCTGCGCGCCAGGCTGTGCAGAAGGAGATACGTCATGGACCTCGCCTTTACCCCCGAAGATCTTGCGTTTCAGGCCGAGGTGCGCGCCTGGATCGCAGAAAACTATACCCCCGCGCTGCGCGCCAAAATGGCGCTGTCCAAGAATGGCTATCTGGACAAGGAAGGCCAAGTCGAATGGCAAAAGCGGCTTTATCAAAAAGGCTGGGCTGCCCCGGACTGGCCAGTGGAATATGGTGGACCGGGCTGGACTGCGAGCCAGCGATACATCTTCAATATGGAGATTTCGGCCGCGGGTTGCCCCACGCCATCGCCCATGGGTCTCAAAATGGTGGCTCCCGTCATCATGGCCTTTGGAAATGAACAGCAAAAGGCCCAGCATCTGCCGAAGATCCTCAGCTCAGACATCTGGTGGTGTCAGGGCTATTCGGAACCGGGTTCAGGTTCAGACCTCGCCAGCTTGCAAATGAAGGCCGAAAAAACCGTGCGCGACGGGGTTGAAGGCTATGTCCTGAATGGCTCGAAAATCTGGACGACCCAAGCCCAATGGGCCGATTGGATGTTTAATCTGGTGCGCACCAGCCAAGAGGCCAAGAACCAGAATGGCATCAGCTTCATTCTGGTCGACATGACCTCACCCGGCATCAGCATCCGCCCACTGCCGACGCTCGACGGTCCGGTCGAAGGCCAGCAGGAAATCAACCAAGTCTTCTATGAAGATGTGTTTGTAACAGCCGAAAATCTGATCGGGGAAGAAGGCAAGGGCTGGACCTATGCCAAATATCTTCTGGAGTTTGAGCGCGGCAATGCCTATGCGCCCGGCCTGAAAAATGCGCTCAAAAAGGTGAAGCGTATTGCGGCGGTGGAGCAGGCGGGGGCGGGGACCCTGATCGAAGATGCCGACTTCCAGCGCAAAATTGCTGAGCTTGAAATCCAGATCCAAGCCCTTGATGCCACTGAGATGAAAATCTTTTCGGGCCTGTCGTCCGGCAAATCGGTTGGCGCAGCTTCCTCGATGCTCAAGTGCAAAGGCAGTGAGATGCAGCAAGCCATCTCTGAACTGGCTTTGGAAGCTGTTGGTGCCAATGGCGTGCCGTTTGTCGCCGACAGCTGGGCCATTATCGATGGTCGGTCAAATGACCCCTTCCCAGTACCCGATTATGCTGTGGCTGTCGCGCCGGCCTATTTCAATTATCGCAAGACCTCGATTTATGCCGGGTCGAACGAAATCCAGCGCAACATCATGGCGAAAATGGTGCTGGGCCTTTAGGGCAAAAATCCTCCCCCAGAGCATCGGGGCGCGTTACGCTCCGATCTCTGGCGGGCATCTATCCTTCCATCTCTAAAGTGGATTAGACTTTGGAAATGGACCCACAATCACCGCCCCCCATATCCCCAATTACCCTGGGCCGCGACGAGGCCAGAAGCCTGCCGACGTGGCGCGCCGCCTTTTCGGAGCGGACAGCTGAGCTGATGGCAAAGCTTGCCCTCTTGTCCTATGAAACAGATTTAGAAAAATTGACTAACTTATTGACTCAAGGTCAATTTACGTTGCTGGCTTCATATGATGAAGCTGGCAGCCAGGCCTTTCTGGCGCGGGCGAACGACTTTGTTGTCATCGCCTTTCGCGGCACGGATTCCTTCCTTGATTGGAAGACCAATTTGATGAGCGAAACGGTGCGCGTCGATACCCGTTTAGGGTCGGTGGAACTCCATAAAGGCTTCAAGAAAGCTTATGATCGCATTGGCGCTCAGCTCTTGGAGGATGTGAATCGCCATGTGCCCAATAACACAGGCCTTTATCTGACCGGGCATAGTTTGGGCGGTGCTTTAGCTCAAATTGCATCCACCCACCTGGAGCGAGATAATCTGGCTGCATGCTATACATTTGGGGCGCCACGTGTCGGCGATTTGTCGTTTGATCGATTGGTTGTCTGCCCGCATTATCGGCTGGTGAATGGCTGGGATCTTGTCACCACCTTACCGCCGCCGCTCTTCACCCCCTATCGCCACACCGGCGATCCACGATTGCTGACACGTTTAGGCAAGCCGATCATCCGCCGAGACCGCAGCCCATTTGTCAAAATTCTTCACACACTTGCCGGGCTCATTTCCTTCCTATTTGGCAATCCGCGTCTTTTGGACGACCACCGGCTTGAAGCTTATATCGACAAAATAAAAGCCGCCCGCGCCTTAAGAGGGGAGGCGCGGGTCGGCAGCATGTTTGATTAAGTAAGGGGTGGCTGAAGGCCGAGCTTTAGCCACCCGATAGTTTGCGCATGAACTTGCCCGTCTGGCCGCCGCCTTGCTCATAGGCTTCGTGTCCTGCAGGGTCGGTGATCTTGTCCCAATTGTCGCGGACGGCTTCGGCGGTGATGTCATCACCCTTGAGGCAGATGCCATCGGTTTCATAGATTTTTGCAACCGCAAACACGCCGGCCCCAGCCGACAAAACAGTCCCTGTCGGCGCATCTTCGCTGACCAGATACATCACGCCCGGCGTCACATATTCAGGCTTCAACAGGTCCAGCATTTGGGGTGGCATCAGGTTTTCTGTCATGCGGGTGGCCGCCACCGGGCTGATCGCATTGACCTTGATGTTATTCTTAGCCCCTTCCAGCTTCAGCGTGTTCATAAAGCCATAAAGCGCCAGCTTGGCGGCGCCATAATTGGTTTGGCCGAAATTGCCATACATGCCCGACGACGAGGTCGTGACCACGATGCGCCCGTAGTTTTGCGCCTTCATGATTTCCCACACGGCCTTGACCGGTTTGACAGTGCCCATCAGGTGGACGTTCATGACGACTTCAAAGTCTGCCATCTCCATCTTGGAGAAGCTCTTGTCGCGCAGGATGCCTGCATTGGCGATCAGAATGTCGATACGGCCCCATTTGTCCATGACTTGGGCGACCATATTGGCCACGCCCGCATCATCGGCGACCGAGCTGCCATTAGCGATGGCTTCCCCGCCCATGGCCTGAATCTCGGCGACAACGGCTTCGGCTGCGGCCGAATTGCCCCCCGTTCCATCCATTGCACCGCCCAAATCATTGACCACGACCTTGGCACCGCGACGGGCTAATTCCAGCGCATGCTGCTTGCCCAGACCACCGCCAGCCCCGGTGACAATGGCGACCTGACCATCAAAGCGAATATCTGACATGAGAACTTCTCCTGAGCTTTTTAGTGTCAAAATTTTGCGCTCTGTCCTGCCCACCACTTCCGCGCACGTCAAGGGAAAGTGACATGGCTTGAGGTCTCAATGGATGGTCGAAGGCGCACAGTTTTTATGAGAGGCGAAGTGGTTAAATCTTGCGGTGCTCATTTAAGGGAGTAATGTTGTGGTGGGCTGAGGGCATCCCGCTCCCAACCTGAATAGACGCATTTCCCAAAGGATATACAGTCAATGCCATTAAAGCTTTTGAAGGCGGCAACCGCCGCAGCCTTTGTGATTTCCAGCCCCGCTTTTGCCGATGAAGGCATGTGGACTTTTGATGCATTCCCCGCCGCTCAGATGAAGGCCACTTATGGCTTTGCCCCCGATCAGGCTTGGCTCAACCGGGTGCAACAATCTGCGGTACGCTTGTCGGTGGGTTGTTCAGCGAGCTTTGTCTCCAACACCGGCCTGATCCTGACCAATTGGCATTGTGTCTCGCTCTGTGTTGGGGATTTATCAAGCGCGGACAAAGATTATAACAAGAGCGGCTTCTTGGCGACCACCTTGGTCGATGAGAAGGCCTGCCCCGGCATGCAAGCGGAGGTGCTGGTCAGCATTACAGATGCGACCGCCGAGGTTAAGGCGGCTACGGCTGGCGTTGAAGCATCCAAGGTCGCGCAAGCGCGTGCTGTTGCCATCGCACAGCTGGAAGAAGAGGCCTGCAAGGATGACAATAAAGAGCTGTTCCGGTGCGAGGTGATCGACTTATACCGGGGTGGGCAATACAAAGTCTACAAATACCGCACCTATAAGGACGTTCGGCTGGTCTTTGCGCCCGAAAAAGAAGTAGGCTTCTTTGGCGGCGATCCTGACAATTTCAACTTCCCTCGCTACAATCTCGATAGCGGTTTTCTGCGTGCCTACGAGAACGGCAAACCCGTCAAAACGCCGACCTACCTGCCTTGGACGCAAGAAACGCCGAAAGATGGCGATGTGGTTTTTGTCGCGGGCAACCCTGGCTCAACAGAACGGCTGCGTACTGTTAATCAACTTAAGTTTGAGCGTGATTTTCCATTACAATCTGATCTGTTGATTTTATCAGAGTGGCGTGGTCGCCTTATTGAATATCGCAACAAGTCCGTAGAGGCGAAACGCTCAGCCGAGTCAGTCTTCTATATTGTGGAAAACTCCTTTAAGGCCCTTTACGGGCAGCAGCGTGCTTTAGCCGACCCCTCCTTTCTTGCGATCAAGGAACCTGAGGAGGCTGATCTGAAGGCCAAAGTCCGCGCCGATGCCAAGTTGCGAGCTGAAATTGGTGATCCATGGGCTGACATTGATCGGCTGCTGGCCAAACAGCAAGACTTGTTCTGGCAGTATCAATATCTCGAAAGCTATTCCGGCGCGACATCGAGCCTTTATCCCATGGCTGTCAACTTGGTTCGTTTGGCCAACGAAGGCGCGAAACCCTTGGCGGAGCGTTTGCCTGGTTATTCGGATGCGGATATGGTCCAAATTCAAGAACAACTCCTGGCAGATGCCCCAGTCTACAAGGAGATTGAGCAGATTGGACTAGAATTATGGTTGTCGAAAGCGCGCGAATATCTCACCGCCGACCATCCAGCCATCAAACGGCTTCTGGGCTCTGAAAGCCCCGAGGGCATTGCAGCGCGTGGTATCGCTGGCACCAAGCTGGACGATAAAGCGGTACGGGAAGCTTTGATCAAAGGCGGCAAGGCGGCCATTGATGCGTCGACCGATCCATTGATCGTCCTTGCCCGCCGGGCTGAAGCCGATGCCCGGGCCATTAATGTCAAGATGAACCAAGAGGTCAATGGCCCGATTTCTCAGGCCGCAGAGCGGATTGCCGCCGCCCGCTTTGCTGTTTATGGCAGCAATGTCTATCCAGATGCCACCTTCACGCTGCGCCTGTCGTATGGTGTGGTGGATGGCTGGACCTATGGTGGGGTGAAGATACCCTCAACCACCAATATCGGTGGGTATTTTGAGCGGGCGAGCGGTGAATTCCCCTTTGTGGCAGCACCGTCTTGGCTGGCGGCGAAGTCCAGCCTCGACCCATCGATCCCCTTCAACATCTCCACCACCAATGACGTTATTGGCGGCAATTCGGGTTCGCCTCTGATTGACCGGCAAGGACGGGTCGTGGGTGCCGTTTTTGATGGCAACATTCATTCGCTGGGCGGCAATTTTGCCTATGATGGCCGCTACAACCGCACGGTTTCTGTGACCACAGCGGCAATCACGGAAGCCTTGAGCAAAGTCTATAAAGCAGACCGCTTGGTGGCAGAGCTAAAGGCCAAATAGGCAGGTCGAAAACCACCGTGTGACTGGTTCTAAGCCGCGTCGGCCCCAAGCCCTCCGGTGACGTCACGCTAGATCGGGGGCAAAGTCGCGTTCGGCTTTGCCCCTTTTTCTTGGGGTTTTGCGGGTAGGGTCGGCACAAGAAGCAAGTCGTCTATGGCTTGGGGTGTAATTTTCTAATGCGACAGACCTCTCATGACTTTTGCGATGGGATTGAACACGGTAACACAGTGAAAGGTGAGGCATATGGTATACCCCACCCACTAAGGACACGATCTCGATGCACTCGAAGCTTTTGATGGCGACAGCCGCCGCTGCCCTAATGTTTTCAAGCCCCGCGTTTGCCGATGAAGGGATGTGGACATTTGATGCCTTCCCTGCCGCCAAGATGAAGGCCACTTATGGCTTTGCCCCCGATCAGGCTTGGCTCAGCCGGGTTCAGCAATCTGCAGTGCGTTTGTCTTCTGGCTGTTCGGCTAGTTTTGTGTCGGACACGGGCCTGATCCTCACCAATTGGCATTGCGTTTCAAGCTGTGTCGCGGATCTGTCCAGCGCGGATAAGGATTATGGCAAAAACGGCTTCTTGGCGGCCACTTTGGTCGATGAGAAGACCTGCCCCGGTGTGGAAGCTGAGGTGCTGGTCAGCATTATTGATGCGACCGCCAAGGTGAAGGCCGCGACGGTTGGCGTTGAGGCGTCGAAAGTCGCCCAAGCGCGCGCCGTAGCCATCGCACAGCTGGAAGAAGAGGCCTGCAAGGATGACAGTAAGGAGCTTTTCCGGTGCGACATGATCAGCCTATTCCGCGGTGGGCAATATAAAGTCTACAAATACCGCACCTATAAGGACGTTCGTTTGGTCTTCTCGCCAGAAAATGAGATGGGTTTCTTTGGCGGCGATCCAGATAATTTCAACTTCCCACGCTATAATCTCGATAGCGGATTCCTGCGCGCCTACGAGAACGGCCAACCCGTCAAGACCCCAACCCACCTGACTTGGACTCAAGAAACGCCGAAAGATGGCGACGTGGTTTTTGTCGCGGGCAATCCCGGCTCGACCGAGCGGCTGCGTACGGTCAATCAGCTTAAGTTTGAGCGCGATTATCGCCTGCACACGCGCCAATTGGTGCGGGCAGAGCTGCGTGGGCGCTTGGTGGAATATCGCACCAAATCTGCTGAGGCCAAACGCTCTGCCGAGGAAATATTGTTTGGTGTCGAAAACAGCTACAAGGCCCAATATGGTCAGCAGCGAGCCCTGATGGATCCTGCCTTTTTTGCGATCAAAGAACGTGAAGAAGCTGATCTGAAGGCCAAAGTCCGCGCCGATGCCAAGCTAAAGGGTCAAGTAGGCGATCCTTGGGCCGACATTGATCGGGTTCTGGCCAAGCAACAAGACATGTTCTGGGAGCATGAGTTTTTAGAAGCGCGTGCGGGTTCAGTGTCGGGCCTTTATTTCACGGCACGTGCGCTGGTGCGCATGGCCAATGAACGGGCTAAACCCGTTGCTGAACGCCTGCCGGGCTATTCGGATGCAGCCATTGCACAAATGGAACAGCAAATCCTGACTGAGGCCCCAATCTACAAGGATCTGGAAGTCATCGGTCTGGAATTGTGGTTGTCGAAAGCGCGCGAATATCTCACCGCCGACCATCCAGCCATCAAACGGCTTCTGGGCTCTGAAAGCCCCGAGGGCATTGCAGCGCGTGGTATCGCTGGCACCAAGCTGGACGATAAAGCGGTACGGGAAGCTTTGATCAAAGGCGGAAAGGCGGCCATTGATGCGTCGACCGATCCATTGATCGTCCTTGCCCGCCGGGCTGAAGCCGATGCCCGGGCCATTAATGTCAAGATGAACCAAGAGGTCAATGGCCCGATTTCTCAGGCCGCAGAGCGGATTGCCGCCGCCCGCTTTGCTGTTTATGGCAGCAATGTCTATCCAGATGCCACCTTCACGCTGCGCCTGTCGTATGGTGTGGTGGATGGCTGGACCTATGGTGGGGTGAAGATACCCTCAACCACCAATATT
>NZ_BFBR01000005.1:0-130778 GCF_003112735.1 Candidatus Phycosocius bacilliformis | reverse complement strand
TCCGCCGCCCGCTTTGCTGTTTATGGCAGCAATGTCTATCCAGATGCCACCTTCACGCTGCGCCTGTCGTATGGTGTGGTGGATGGCTGGACCTATGGTGGGGTGAAGATACCCTCAACCACCAATATTGGTGGGTATTTTGAGCGGGCGAGCGGTGAATTCCCCTTCGTGGCAGCACCGTCTTGGCTGGCGGCGAAGTCCAGCCTCGACCCATCGATCCCGTTCAACATCTCCACCACCAATGACATTATTGGCGGCAATTCGGGTTCGCCTCTGATTGACCGGCAAGGCCGCGTTGTCGGGGCTGCCTTTGATGGCAACATTCATTCGCTGGGCGGCAATTATGCCTATGATGGCCGCTACAACCGCACGGTTTCTGTGACCACGGCGGCAATCTCGGAAGCCTTGAAAAAAGTGTATAAGGCTGATCGTCTGGTCGCGGAACTGAAGATCAAATAGGTCAGCTTCTGACCACATTGTGATCCAAAGCGGCCTTGGTCCGACTAGGTTCAAGGATGTGAACTGACTAGATGCAAGAGGGGCAGGCCCGGTTGGGCTTGCCCCTTTTGATTTGCTGTCACCAGACAAGGACCATGAGGCCATGCAAGGTCGTATTCGTCATCACACAGGATTGGGTTGGGCTGCATGTCTTGGCCTATCGGTCCTATCGGGGCCAGTTACGGCTCAAGATACCGGTCGCGCGCCCACTGCGATTGTGGCCCCGGGTCCCACGCCCGTCACCCGCGCACTCAGCTTGCCAGCCAGCAGCCAAGTCCGCAGCCAAGTGGTGGTCAGCGATCTCGAAGCGCCTTGGGGTTTGGCCTTCCTGCCCAATGGGGACATGTTGGTCACAGAATTGCTCGGGCAATTGCGCTATGTGAAGGGCGGAGCAAATCCGGTTCTGGAAGCAGAGCCCATTGCCGGTTTGCCAAAGGTCACCGCAGCCGGGCAGGGTGGTTTGATGGATGTGACCATCCATCCTGATTTTTCACGCAATCAGCTGATTTATCTCAGCTTCTCAGTAGGCGATGAGGCCGCCAATCATACCCGCGTCATCCGCGCGCGCTTGGAAGGGCGCACGCTGGTTGATGTGCAGACGATTTTTGATGTCAGCCCCGCCAAGCCGCGCTTTCAGCACTTCGGGTCCCGCTTTGCCTGGCTACCCGATAAGACGTTGTTGATCAGCATTGGTGATGGCGGTAATCCGCCGACCTCGCTGGACGGGGCATTCATTCGTCAACAGGCCCAGAAGCTCGACAGTCATTTGGGCAAGATCATTCGTATCCATGATGATGGCCGCATTCCTTCTGACAATCCATTTGTGACCACGCCCGGTGCGCGGCCAGAAATCTATTCTTATGGCCATCGCAATGCCCAAGGACTGGCGCGTGATCCAGTCACTGGCCGTATTTATGCAACCGAACATGGCAGCCAGGGTGGCGATGAGCTTAATCAAATCGAGGCGGGGGCCAATTATGGCTGGCCAAAAGTCACCTATGGAGTGGAGTATGGTGCCGCCCGCACCTTGATCTCAGCCGAACAGACAGCCCCCGGCCTGCGTGATCCATTGGCGGTATGGAGCCCTGCTATTGCTCCGTCTGGTCTCACCGTGGTGCGCAAATCGGCTTTCAAGGCGTGGGAGGGGGATGTGCTGGCCGGTGGCTTACGCTTGGACCAAGGCCGCGGTGCGCTGATCCGGATTGATCTTGATCGTGCGGGCAAGGTCGTGGGGCAGGAGCGGATCGATCTGGGTGAGGTGCGGGTGCGCGACGTGCGTATTGGCCCGGATGGCCAGATTTATGTATTGACCACCGCCATGCGCAATTTTCGCGATAAGGGTCAGCGCAACGGCCAGCTGTGGCGGCTAAGCCCGGCGGACTGATCGGACAAAAAAGCAAGCCTCAGGGCCTTGCATCAAGGGTGCGCACCGCTTTAGAGCCCAAAGTTGACCTTGACCGGAGCGTCAAGGTCAGCGTCCGTCACTCTGATTGAGCCTTCATCCTTGCCTGCCATCGCCCGAATGACCCTGTTCATGATGTTGGCCCATGTCGCCTTGGGTTCCATCATGCCTTATTTGCCGGTCTGGCTGGCCGAAACCAAGGGATTGAGTGGCGCGCAGATCGGGGTCATCCTCGCCTCATCCAGTTTCGGGCGTATTCTGGTTGGTCCGCTTGCGGCGGCTTGGGCTGAGGGTCGGCGTGATCGACGCACGCCACTCATTGTGTTTTCCGCCGCACTTGCTGCAGGCTATCTCAGCTTTCCATTCCTTGGCGTATTCTGGCCGATTGCCTTGGCCTGCTTTGCCACCGGTGTGATGTTTCAATGCTTAATGCCCTTTGCCGAGGCTGGGGTCATGCGGGTGACCTCGGGTTCTTACCGTTGGCCTTATGGCCGGGCGCGGGCTGCGGCCTCTGCCGCTTTCGTCTTGGCCAATCTGGGGGCAGGGGCGACGATCCAGAGCTTTGGCGTTCCGGCTGTCTATGCCTGGTTCATCATCGCCACGCTGTCGACTTTGGCATGCGCCATCTGGCTGGTGCCCGAGCCCATTGCCAATCCGGTGGTGACCCCCTTGAAAGCACGGCTGGCAGGAAGTTTCAGCCTGTTTCGCCAGCGTACTTTCCTACTTGCCGTGGTTGCGGCCAGCTTCATCCAAGCCGCCCACGCCTTTTATTACGGCTTTTCCAGCAAGTTGTGGCTGGAACAGGGCTTCTCAGGGTCGCAGGTCGGCCTGTTATGGGCCTTTGGCGTGGTGGCTGAAATTGGTTTCTTTGCCTTGCTGGCCAGCCGTCTCAATCATTTCCGGCCTGAGACCTTAATCCTGTGGGGCGGCATCGCCAGCATTATTCGATGGGCGGCCTTTGCCCAGACCCCAGACCTTGGTGTGACATTTCTCGTCCAAGGCCTCCACGCCCTGACCTTTGCCGCAACCCATATGGGCTTTATGCGGCTGATTGAGGCAGAAATCCCCATGGCTCAACGTGCAACCGGGCAGCAATTGGGTTCGGCATTGATCATGTCACCAACCATGGGTTTGGCCAGCATTGTAGCAGGCTCGCTCTATGATCATCTGGGATCGGGTGGCTATTGGAGTGGGGTGATTTTGGCCACCATAGGCCTTATCCTGATCTCGCTTCTTCTGTCCCCCCGCCAACCGAGTTTGCGCTTGCCGGTGGACGGTCAGGACAAATAGGCCGCCGCCCGCCCGATCACATCCAGGCTGCGCGCCCACACCATCTGCTTCCACTCATCGGTTTCAGGATAGAAGGCAGCCCGGCTGTCGGCTTGAATCTGGCAGGCCTCCGGGCCTGTGGGGTCGCCATAACAATGCAGCCAGCTCGACGCTTGCGTCGCCTTAAACACGCTCAAGGTGTCGATGGTGCCAAATTCAATGGCAATGCAGGCAGTCCAAGCCGGCTCAAGCGCACGCACGAGTGCTGCATCCATTGTGCCGGATAAATCAGCTGACACGGAGCTTCCGTCCTTGGTTGACCGGATTTCTGTGCCCCAGATCGCGGCCTGACGTTGGTAGTGGCCAGAGTCGGGGGCGGCTTCGGTGATGATTTCGCCAACACCAAAGGGGCCAAGACCGGTGTGCATATCCACGGTCACCACGCGCTTGCGGCCCGCACATTGGCGGGCGAGTATCTCATGGATGGTCTTGTTCGACCACGATGGCGCTGTGCCGCCAAAATAGACGCCCTTGGGGTGATTATATTGCCCCCCGGTCAAGGCCGCCTGTAGGGCGGGAAGGCCATGCTCTCCAGCAAAGCCGAACAGGCGCATTTGCGCTTCCTGCAAAACCGCCTCGTCACGTACCGCAGGGGCCGCCCACGCTGCCAGCTTGTCATAATCGGGATTGGTGGGCAGCGGTGGCTCAAAATGCGTCAGATAGTTGCGATTGAGATCGATATTGACCTCATTAAATCGGGTGTCCCACGCAAAACCATAAGGATTATGGGCGTGGATGAGGATAATCTTGAGTTTTTGGGCCCATTCCTGCGCCTGACCGTTCTTCAGGAGGCCGGTCTGCACCCCTGACCCACAATAGCCCTCTGGGCCATGTGTGCCTGAAATCACCACAAGCGCATCCTCTGCCCCATCTGGGCCGAGGGATGCGCAATCCATACCAATATCGCGACCGCCGGGCCCTTTGGCGTGGGGCAGGGTGAAGCTGTCAATCTGGGCCCCAGCGCCGTCAGCTGCAGCCAGAAAACGGTCCCGCGCCTCATAATAGGTCGCAGAAAAATAGGTTTCGGGTGCGTCGGGCATGGTCAATCCTCAATCAAGAGCAAGGCCCCTAGCTTGCGACCAACCTGCTTTCAGCGCAAGCCGGACAGGCCTCACGTTTGCGCTGAAACGGTTTAGCCCCACAGGTCCGGGGCAGGGGGATGCAGGATCGAGCCTTCATAAACCAGACCCGGCTCGCGGTCTTTGTCCAAAAGGAGGGGGCCGTCCAGATCGACCCAATCCACCAATTGGGCCAACAGGACAGCAGGGGCCGTCACCAGACTTGTGCCCACCATGCAACCCATCATCACGCGCAGGCCGGCTGCCTTGGCCTCTCGGATCGACTTCAAGGCTTCGGTAAAGCCACCAGTCTTGTCGAGCTTGACGTTGACCGCGTCATAATTCTGCACCAGATGCTCGATGTCCGCACTGGTGTGGAAGCTCTCATCGGCGCAGATCGCGATGGGCGCGGCCATCTGGCCCAGCTTGGAATCCTTGCGGGCGGCAAAGGGCTGTTCCACCACATCAATGTGCAGGCTGCGTGCTTCGCTCAATAATCCCGGCAGCGTGTCAGGGGCCATGCCCTCATTGGCATCCACAATCAGGCGCGCATCGGGCCGAGCCTTGGCGACAGCCCGCACACAATCGAGGTCATGGTCTCCCCCGATCTTGACCTTCAAAATTGGCCGGCCTTTGGCGGCTAAGGCGGCATTGGTCATTGCCTCAGGCGTGTCCAGCGAGATGGTAAATGCGGTCACCACGGGTTTTGGCTGGGGCAGTCCAGCCAGCTCCCAAACTGGCCGGCCTTCGCTCTTGGCGCGAAGGTCCCAAAGCGCGCAATCCAGGGCGTTGCGGGCCGCCCCCGGCGGCAGCAAGTCTTGGCAATCCTCGAGCGTGATCCCGGCCTCAATCTCAGCGCGGACGGCTTCAAGTTGAGCGACCACACTTTCGCAATCTTCCTGATAGCGGGCATAGGGCACACATTCGCCACGGCCGACACAGCCCTTGTCTGCTAGGCGTATCGTGACGACTTGCGCATGGGTTCTGGCCCCGCGCGCGATCCGAAAAACACCTTTGAGCGGCCAAATTTCTGTGTCGACTTGAAACTGCATGGGGTTCCTTAACTGCTTTTGTCGGCTTTGCGAAGCAGAAGGCCACAGCAGGTGCATTTGGTGCTTTGCTTAGTGCTTGCGTCTGGACTTCATCCGCAGGCTTGTGCACAAGGGGTTTCCAGTCAGTCGGCTTCGAACCGATTGACACGATTGAAGAGATTGTCAGCCAGAGAGGCCCATTCTTGCCCGACCAGGACGCCCAGTTCGAGTTGGATCAAAGCGGACCCGTCCCGGTTCTGCGGGTCATGGGCGACTGGACAATTCAGACCATCGGCCCGGTTGACGCGCAATTGCGCGCCCTGCGCGAGCTGGGTGATAGCCGCCCTGCGATTGTCGATGTCAGTGGCTTGGATGATCTTGATACCGCCGGGGCCTATGTGATTGAGCTGTCCTTGGCATCAAGCCCGACAGCCCCCGCCCGCATGATCGGTGATCACGCCGTGGCCGGGCGGCTATTCAATGAAGTGCGCAAATATGTCGGGGTTAAGCCAGAGATTCCCCCACCGATGCCGGTTTGGCAGGAATTGCTTGACCGCATCGGTCGCAGTGTCGTTGACGTCTATGAAGAAGCCATCGACACGGTCGGCTTCTTTGGGGAAACCGTGGTGGCATTTGGCAAGGCCATTGCCAATCCAGGTCGCGTTCGCTGGCTGCCAACCTTTGCGGTGGCTGAAAGTGCGGGCCTTAATGCGGTACCCATTGTGGTCACGTTGTCTTTCTTTATCGGGGCCGTGATCGCCTTTTTAGGCAAGACGATTTTGCAGGATTTCGGGGCGTCTGTCTTTACCATCGAATTGGTCGGCTATGCAGTTCTGCGCGAATTTGGGGTGCTGATCACTGCCATCATTCTGGCGGGGCGCTCGGATTCCTCATTCACTGCTCAGATCGGCTCAATGAAGATGACCCAAGAAATTGATGCCATGCGCATATTGGGTCTCAGTCCGATGGAAATGCTGGTGATCCCACGGGTGATCGCACTGTTGGTAATGTTCCCCATCCTCACGTTTCTGGCCATGCTGGCAGGGATTGCAGGCGGGGCGATTGTGACCATGATCACCCTCGACATCAGCCCAACCCTGTTTTTCAACCGGTTGAATGACAATGTCGGAGTCGACCAGTTTTGGGCCGGTATGGGCAAGGCACCTGTGTTTGCTTTCATCATCGCCATTATCGGCTGCCGACAGGGCTTGAATGTGGAAAGCGATGTGATCTCGCTGGGCCAACGGACAACCGCATCGGTGGTGCAGGCCTTGTTCATGGTGATTGTGGTCGAGGCCATTTTCGCCCTGATTTATATGGAGCTGGGTATATGAGCCCGGCTGATGCCATCACCCCCATCCTGGATTTGCCGGACGCGGCCGTGGCGATCCGCCTGCGCGGCATCGCCAATCGCTTTGGACCCGTCGTCATTCATGAACATCTTGATCTCGATATTTTGCGGGGCGAGACCATTGGCATCGTTGGCGGATCGGGGACGGGCAAGTCGGTGTTGATGCGCTCTATCATCGGTCTGCGGCCACCCTCTGAAGGTGAAGTCCGTGTCTTGGGGCATGATGTGTGGTCATCTGATCCCGCCGAACGCAAAGCCCTTGATTCTCGATGGGGCGTGATGTTCCAAGACGGTGCGTTGTTTTCAAACCTGACTGTGCGTGAAAATGTGCTGATCCCCCTGCGTGAGCATACCAATTTGCCGCCGGGACTGAGTCTGGAGATCGCCGATCTCAAAATCCAAATGGCGGGCTTGCCCCTGTCGTCGGCGGGGAAATTGCCCGCAGAATTGTCGGGCGGGATGCGCAAGCGGGCGGCATTGGCACGCGCCATCGCCTTGGACCCCGATATCTTGTTTCTCGACGAACCAACCGCGGGCCTCGATCCAATCACCGCAGGTCGGTTTGATGCGCTGGTCAATGAGCTAAAAGAGACATTGGGCTTGACGATTTTTCTGATTACGCATGATCTCGACACCTTGCGAGACGCCTGTGACCGGGTGGCGGCATTGGCAGATGGCAAGGTTGCCGCTATCGGTCCATTGGATCATTTGCGCGAACATGCCACCGGCTGGTTGGCAGATTATTTTGGTGGACCGCGTGGTCGGGCCGCTTTGGGTTGAGCGATAAGAGAGCTGAGAGATGCGCCGATCTGATGACAGATCGGCCAGGATCGACAGCAGGAGGAGAAGATGGAAACACGGGCCAATTACATCATGATCGGTATGTTCACGATCTTGAGCATCCTGGCGGCCGTCATCTTTACCGTCTGGATGGGCAGTTCGGGCGTCAACCGCCAAGGCACCCAATATGATGTCGTGTTCGAAGGCCCGGTGCGCGGTCTGGAGATCGGCGGGGAAGTGCGCTTCAACGGCATCAAGGTTGGCGAGGTGACAGATCTGCGCTTGAAGCCTGACAATCCCAAGGACGTTATCGCCCGGATTCGTGTGCAGAGTGCCACACCGGTCAAGACCGATTCGATTGCTCAACTTGAACCCTCGGGCTTGACCGGCTCAACCTATATCCAAATCCTTGCCGGGTCGGACGGGGCCAAACGAATGTATGCCCGAATGGGACAAAGCCCGCCTGTTATTCGCAGCCAGCGCGGCCAGCTTGATCGTTTGCTCAGCGATGGACAGGGCGTGATTTCGACATCGATGGAAGCTGTCGCCCGCCTCAATAAATTGCTGGATGCAGACAATATCGAATATTTCTCGCAGACTTTGCGGGAAGCCAGTTTGGCGGCGGCCTCCTTCCGTCAAACCACCCAAGAAGCCACATTATTTGCCCAATCGGCCCGGAAATTTACCGATCAAGCTACACTGACGGCGGCGACTTATGACGCGCTCGGCAAGAATCTAATGGTGCAAACCGACAGTCTGGGCAAAGAATCCTTGGCGCTGGTCAGTTCGTCGAGGCTTCTGGTTGATGGCTTGACTGAGGATGCCAATTCTTTGTCGGGCGGGGCGGAATTGACCTTAGCCAAGACGATGGAGACATTGGATCAGGCCCAGTCCACGATGAAAGAATTCAATGAGACTGCTGTAGCGCTGCGCACCACCACCAGCCAATTCGGCAGCCTTGTGGACAATACCAATCGGGCGGTGGTGTCGATTGACAGCTTCTTCAAAATTGGAGCGGATCAGACCCTGCCGGACATGAGCCGTGCAGCCCAAGAGGTGCGCAATACCTCGATGACATTCAATGCCCTCGGCCAACAGATCAATCAGAATCCGCTGGATCTGGTCAACCGACCTCCCACCGCGACCGTGAAGTGGAAACAATGAGCGCGAAACAACGACTTGGCCTCCTCCTTGCCATCTCAATGATGGCGGCACCTTTGGCTGGCTGCATCACCCTGCTGCCCAAACCGGGCAAGCCGCCTGCCATTGTCGATTTGCGGGCTGATCCTGCAGTGGCCCGTCTGGATAAGCAGGCTGCCTTCACCATCGGGATCGGCGAACCCACCATGCCCGCTTTGATGGTGGGTAGTCAGGTGGTGGTGCTGCGCAAGGACCGCACCTTTGCTTATGTGGAGGGCCTGCGTTTGTCCTCGACGGCACCTTTGTCGATTCAGAATGTTGTGTTGGAAACCTTTGACCGTGCCGGGGCGGCTCGGGCTGCAGTCCGGGCCGTGACGATTGCGCGGCCAGATTATGAATTGCATTTTGACGTCAGCGCCTTCCAAGTGACCGAGCCTCAAGGCCGCACCAAGGGTGTGGCGCGAATTGAAGCGACAGCCCGCTTGATCGACGTCTATTCGGGCAAGCCCCTGGCATCGCAAGTGATTGTTGGCGAAGCACCTGCTCTGCGCGGTGATGTGACCCAGCCAGCCCGTGCGCTTGAGCAGGCCACCCGCAATTTTGCCCAGAAGGCAATGGTTTGGGCAGTGGCGGCTGCGGGTGCGGATTATGCCTCGAAGGAAGCGTCGGCCACCAAGTAAATCCGGGCTTCATGTCCGGTGAGGCGGCCCCGTGCAGCTGCTTCGCGACGTGCCTCCACAAAGCGCACGACGCTGGCACGCAGGTCCACATCTGTCTTCAAACGCAGCCGCATTGCCTTGACGCTATTGCCAGCAACCTCACGCGTGGCCCGACGCGCTTGATCGCGTGAGCGACTGGCCAGCGCCCGCAGCCGGTCAAGCGCGGCCTCATCAATGATCTGGTCAAGCTGGAGTTCCTCCATCAGCGCCATAATGCGTTGCCCTTCAGGATTGGGCGATTTGGAATCAAGGCTCGACAGCACTTGCTTCCAGCTCCACGAGCCTGATTGCCCCCCTAAAGGAGCCCCATTCCGGTCGATCTGCAGGTCGGCGAAAGGATCGTCCTCAACCGGGACCGGGCTTGAAATGGTCAGCCGACCACGCAGCGGGGTTGCGCGCAAATCCAAAACGTCCTCGTCGGCAATCGGCGCAGCTGATTGGCTGCCGTCGGGCGTGGCCAAGCCTTGAGCCACCTGCGCCACGTCAGGGAGAGTGGGGGCAGGCTCTGATACTGGGACGGGCATCGCCGGCACCTCAGCGGCCACCTCAGGTTCCGGAGGCGGCGGTGGCGGCGGCGGTGGCGGCGGCGGAGGAGGTGGTGGCGGAGGAGGTGGTGGCGGAGGAGGCGGCGGCGGTGGTGGTGGTGGTGGTGGCGCCACCGCTACGACAGGCGAGGTTATGACCGGGGCCGGGGCGGGCTTCAACATGGGGGCGACCGGGGTCAAAACGCCGGACAGGCCGCCCAGACGTTGGACAACCTCACCCAATGCCGAATAGGAATCGCGAAGGCGCACTTGGAAGGCTTCATCCAGGGCGGCAGTTTCTTCTGCTGCGCGCTTTCCGGCTGCGTTCAAACGGCTCAAGGTTTCATTCAAAGCCGCTTCGATGGCGCGGGCGCGGGCATCAGCCTCTTGAGGCAGGCTCGACAGGCGCCGATCTAAGCCATCGAGAATATCTTCAACCGACCGGGCCTGATCTGCACAGGCCGCCGCCAGGGCGGAGAAGCGCTCTTGAATGCGCGCCCCGGTCTGATCAAGCAAACCGGCTGATTTCTCAATCATGCTTTGGGCGTCTTTCAGACGGCCCGACAAGAATTGATCTGCCTCCTTGCCAGCCTCAAAGGCTGCTTGGCGGGCGCTATCAAGGCGCAATTGGGTTTCGCTATCTTGTTCGGCGGCCCGGCGACGCGCCTCCTCGGCGGCTTGGCGAATGGCGTCGCCGCTGGCGCGTAGGGCCGCCAATGTTTCTTCCCCAGCCAAGCGTGCCGCCGCGGCTTCAGCGCGCAGGGAGTCTGCAGCCAGGCGTGCATTGGCCTCAGCTGCGGCCCGCACCTCTTCCAGCGTTGCCAGACTGATATCGCGGGTTTCCTGCGTCTTTCCGGCAATCGTGCTGGCTGCGGACAAAGCGGTATCGGTGGCCGATTGAGCGGCCGTGGTCAGCGATTGAACGGCCCCATCCACGCTGCTTACCGCCTCATCGGCGCGCAGGCGGGCCAGCACCATCAGATCATGGGCACGGGCCAGCGCCCCTTCACCGCGCGAGGCGGCAGTATCGAGATCGGCAATCGCAGCAGCAGCGCGCGCTGCGGCTTGATCAAGCCGCTCTGCCGCCGACAATGCCAGTTCAGAGGCTTGAGTTGATTGGCTGGCGAGGCCTTGGGCCGCTTCGGCCAAGCGCGTCGCGCGCGCGTCGAGGCCTTGGGTAGCGATCTGGGTGGTGTTGGCCGCACTGGTCGTCATGTCCGACAGGGCCGCCAGCAATTTATCGAGGCGCTGACGCTCTTGCTCCATCGTTTGGGCCAGACTGTCGGCACTGCCACGGGCGGCCTCACCAGCTTGGCTCAGTGCCAAGGTGCGGCTTTCAACCCGGCCTTCAATCTGTGCCAAACGCTCCGCCACTTGTCCAAGCGCGCCTTCCAGACGGCTGATCTCGCTTTGAATCGCTTGGGCAGTGGTACGGATGGCACCTTCAGACTGATTGCTTGGCTGCAACAAACGTCGGGCAGCGGCAATCAATTGCCGCGACTCCCGGTTTGACTTGGCGATGCTTTCGCCCATGAGGCCCGCCAACAGGGCGAAGGCAGGGCCGAACAACAAGACCGCAAAACTCAAGAGCAGCGCGGCGTCACTGGCCCCCAATACGCCAATATTCTGCACGATATAGGCACCAACGCCGGCAACCCAGATCAGGGCAACCCCAATCGACCCATACAAAAGGGTTGGGGCCGGTTTAGGGCGCCGCCGTTTGATCGGCGCGCCACCGTCGGGCTCCTCGGTTGAGGTTTGCCAAGGCATTTTGGTGGTAGGATCGACAGGCTCTTGGTCTGGACGCGGTTCAAGCTCCCCGGCGGTGGCCTCTGCTTCGGCCATCTCAACCGGGCTTAGGCCCTTGGCCTGTTCTTGCAATTCCAAATCTTTCATACGTTGGGCGGCCTTGGCGATGCGTTTGGCAGACTCGCTGATCTGCGCTTCGTCGCGGACCCGGGCCCATACCTCATCGTCTGAATTATCCGCCATGTTTCACACCCAACCCACAATCCAAACACAGTTTCGCGCACGCAACATAAAAGGGTCTTGCAATCGATATTTGGTTGTTTTGGACCCCAAAAGCCACCATGCACAAGCATTCTTATCCACGCAAACCCATTTGCGCTATGGGGCCTAGCAGAAGGCCAAACAGCGGGGGATATTGGGCGTCGGGTCTGGGCGTTTGTGACCATTGCGAGGCTTCATGGACAGTCCGGCTTTTTCTGGTCCGGGCTGTGAATAAGGGGGGGCTACCGACTGGCGACTGCCTCATCGTCATGCGCGTTCGAGACTTCTTCATGTCGGGTCTGAGCCAAATGATCCCGAACGGCCTGTGCCGAGGCACAGTCTGCATCAAAGGCTGTCGACGTGGGATAAGGGATAAGCTACCGGCGATAGGTCGCGTCAAAGCCGGGCCATCACGGGGCGTCAATGTTTAATCCGAAAGCGGTTCGTCTGGTTTGGGCGCGCATAGGGGCGAAAGCTGCCGTTCTGGCGCGATCGGATTGTCGAAATAATCTGCTGGATTTTAGCGGACGGGGTCAATTAGTGTGTATAAGCCGCTGCAACCTACCTTGTTGCCACATAATCAGGCCACTCAAAGACAGAATTGGAAGCAGGCCAATCTTTACTGCCAGTGTGAACGCTGGATCTGTTCCCCAAGGCGAATAGATGTAGGTGCCAACAAGTCCGGCCACAGTAATGTGGAGCAGTCTCAATGCATTGCGAAGGCCACGTGCGGTCATTTTGATTTTCTTTCGATGTCAACGGCGATGAAGCCAGGTCACGACGTCAACAAGCAATGTTGACAGTGTCACCATCGCAAAAAATATTGACACTGTCAACATAAAATCGTCTTATGGCAAAGCATGAAGAATGAAAACAGCTATCACCATGGAAACGCGCGCTCTGCCCTGATCAACGCAGGCCTTTTGCTGTTGAACACAACCCCGGCTAACCAATTATCGTTGCGTATGGTCGCGGATGCAGCAGGGCTGTCACGACAGGCACCCTACAATCATTTCAAAGACAAGGAGGAGTTACTGGCGGCCATTGCCGAATGCGGCTTTCAAAAATTGGCGAAATCTATGCTGCACGCGAAAAGTTCCTCTCCTGGTGCGAAAGAAGCTTTGGCCGACCTGGGGGAGGCCTATATCCAATTCGCTCATGAGTCGCGCCAACTGTTCCGGTTGATGTTCTCAAGTGAGCTGACAGATCTTGAGCAGTTTCCAAGCGCTCTTAGCGCAAGTGATGCGACATATGACATCTTAAAGAGTGTGATCAGAAAGCTTGTTGAGCCCGAATTGCTTGAAGAAAGGGCTTTAGCAGCCTGGAGCCTCGTGCACGGATATGCTACCCTTTGTATCGAAATGAATCTCGAAAATGCAACCCAAGCAAAAGCTCGCGCAAAACAATTTGCAAGCCTTCTTGTGTTTTGATGTTATCAAAAGATAGCCCCTCAAAGGGGCATTGTCTAACTCTCACTTAGAAGTTGAGTTCGCCCAAATTCTGTGAAATCTCCGATTTCAAGCGACAGCCAACACAGCGCAAAAGATCGAGGCCCGCTTCGCCTGATCTCCGAAAGGCTGTACTCGGGGGCATTGACCACCAACCACAAACCAGAAAGAAAGGCGAAGTGCACCCATTTTTTGGGCCAGTGGGAGTTAGAGTTTCCTGCTCTGAGTCACGTTGGCGGGCTGGGATCGCCGACGTGATTTATCAATGAGATCGGGACTTTGTTGCCGATTGCGCTATATGGCCTGACCTCGTTGTCGTATCTGCGATGCGTCTCCAACTTTTCCTTCGCATCCTCGAGGGACAAGAACCAGCAATGCGCTCCGCGCCGTCGGGTGCATTCCAACAAAGGAATGCACCTTGGTCAAGCAAGTCTTGAGCTCATGTATCTTGGACCTTAGCCATATGACTTGGAACGGTTCAATGCGTCGCTTCGCTTGCCTTGAAGCCGCCCGCCAATTCTTATTGCGCAAGATGGGGCGTCAAGGGGTGCAATCGGCTTCGCCGACGCGCGAAGCGCGCCCCTTGACTCCCCATCTTGCGCGCTGTAACTCGATTACAGCCTTTGCCTAGGCAGGGCCTACGGCAAAGGCGTTCTCAGTGGAAAGTGGGCTGTGCCATTGGCGATCAGCTTCAATGCGAGGCCGTCACAGATCGTCGACGCTTGGCCGAAAGCGGATGGGCTGCTTTGGGGGGGCAACGTCTGTGAGCTGCCATCAATCCGGCTAGTTGAGCATTTCGTCTAAATCTAGCTCTAACTGATTACAGCATCGAATAGCCGCTTCAAGGTTTGGCATGCTTGGCAATAAACTCAGAGATACTTTTGACAAGTCCGGGTGCTAAAGGAAGCTTTGGGTTTGAATAAGTTGCTTGGTTGGCAGCCATATCACCCGGCCGGATCGCTTTCAGAGTGTGGGTTACACCATCGAAATTCACTTGAATTGTATTGGGACGGCTATTTCCAAGCTTAGCTGCGTCCTCAAGTGTCACTTGAAGGTCTTCACGGCCTTGCACAACCAGCACTGGCAAAGTGTGCTTTTGGAGCGCTGCTACTGGATCGAATTGAAAAAGGCTGATTAGAAATCCTTGAACAGAAGGGTCAAAAAGTTGCTTCAATGCTGGGTGCATCTTTGTGACATCGACAATTTGTCCCTGCTCCAATCGTTCAATTGCGCCAAGGGCGTCGTCCAGAACGATCGAGTTTGCTGGGTTGGAGCGCAGTTGCTGACGCATTACGTCACTTAAACGACGACCAGGGCTGGCCAAGAGAATTAGGCCACATATCCCGGCGCTGCTTTCTGCAGCGGTGGCAATAGCCACAAGGCCACCTTCACTGTGTCCAATAAGCCAGACACAATTCGATGCCGATTGTGGTGCCATTTCATTGATCCACGCGCGCATGTCCCGACCATAAACTTCGAGCGACACTGCATTTGGATCCACTCCACCACTGGCGCTGGAGAACATGCCGCGCTTGTCAATTCGCAAGCTGGAAATTCCGGCACTCTGCAAACCATTCGCTAGGAGGCGATAGGTATCTGTCTTTAAAAAGGGGCCATTTCCGTTTTGGTCTGTGGGACCAGAACCGGGAATTATTATGGCTAAAGGCGACTTTCCCGCAGTCGCTGGCAGAAAAGTGCCGCGCAAGGTTCCCGCTTCACTGGTGGTAATACTTATGACGCTGGGCACGGAGGTTGAAGTAGTCGGCGTGCTGCGACTGGCCAATTCAGAAGATGCAAACACAGGTTCAGAGGCAGCCTCACATGCGGCCATCGCTAAAAGGAGAGATAAAGATGCAAAACGAAAGATGGACATAAGAGAGCCTTTAGTTTGCGATAATCAAAAAAATGATACTAGATAGTCAGCAAAAAACAACGCTCGGGCCCTCGTGGCGAGGAAATCACTAACGTGATCGGAACCTTTATCAGTCGTGCCGTTACTGTAAAGCGTACCTTACTAGATTGCTTCCTTAGTGCCTGCTGAGTATGTCCGCTTCCAAGCAATCGCAAACCCGCCGCTAATGGCAACCCCTGGCGCATTTGAGACCGGGGGCATTTCGGCAGAGCTTGGCCGAAAGGGGATCGTCTGCTTTGGGGGAGTGGATGGGGAAAGCGGACGTTGAAGGGCGGTCAACTTCTGGCAAGAGTGTTTCCTATCGGTTACACTCGTCCTTATCACCGCCATTACCCCACTTTAACCTGCAATATAGTATCATTAATAAATGAACCTGCATGAAATTTTGCTTCAACGTCTGCAACGAGTTCCCGAATTGGAGCATAGACAACAGCCGGGTTGGTTGCGAATTGAGGCAATCCAACCAAACGGCTTCGCTGTGGAGGTGCATACTGGCGAAAGCAACTGGACCGTCTATCTGGGAAACGGCGGCTTCCATGAAACCTTTGCCTCAGGAACCGAGGTCATTAACTTCGTAGCATGGTGCTACTCAGGTGAAGCCCGCCTTCGTGAATTCTGGCGCGGCTCAATCCCACAGAAATGTGTTTTGGAAGGCTTGCACGATGGCGATTGGCGCGAAATATCCGCTACTGGATACTTTCTTGTTCCATTTTGGCAAAAGTCACGTGAGGTGGTTTTACAGAATCCTTGCCTGCTTGAGTAATTTTCTCCTCCAAGAGCTACCGCCTTCAATTTGCACAATAGGTGATCGTTGGAAAAACGACGTTAGTTCCGACTAGGAATGTCCGCCCTCGAGCAATCGCCAACCCGCCCTAAACGGCAACCCTTGGCGCAAAGCAGACCTAGCGTATGGCGCTGAAGTCGATTTTTGCCTCGTTGATGCGGTTTGCCTCTTCATCTTCTTGCCTGCAGCCTGCTTGGCTTTCCAAAGTCACCCCAATGCCCTGTAACTTTCGTGTCGCCACTTGGTTGAACGCCACAGAGGGGTAAAGCCCTACGCCCCTCAGGGCCATTTCCCAGTCCAAGCTGGAGGCCGTGTTTTCAAGGACACGGCGTAAGCCCACGCAAAGAAGCTGAGGAGATCATACCCAACGACGTTAGTGCGCTGATTGTGCCGCACAATGGCGTTCTCGTTGCCTTCCTTTAAAGGCCGACTTCATCAATTACGCAAATTCAAGGAAAACATTGGTGGGTGATACAGGGCTCGAACCTGTGACCCGCTGATTAAGAGTCAGCTGCTCTACCAACTGAGCTAATCACCCGACCGTGGCCTGCGACTGTGGTGGCGGGGTGGGGCTTGTAGCCTTGGCCTGCAGTGACAGCGCGGGAAGGGGGCGTATGGCGCAAATGGGCGCAGGGTTCAAGCCCTGCGCCGCTTTTGCTTGCAGATGGGGCCGGGGGCGGATGGCCCCTTCCGTGGGTCAGCCGCCTTGGGTTACCAAAGCCAGGCTTCAATCCGGCGCGAGCCGGCCTGTTCATACGTGCGGCCACGCCCGTCCGAACACAAGACATAGCTGACCAAAGCCCGCCGCCCGCGCACCCAATCCTGGCTGCGTTCGCGATAGCATTGAACAACCGGGGCGCGATATCCATAGTCGCGATAACCATGCCGCCAGCGCCGGTCAAAACGGTCGTCAAAATCCCCGCCGCGAACTTCAAATGACCAGTTCCAGCCGCCCCAGCCATTCCAGTGCGAGGGGTGGGAATACCAATGCTGGTCGCGCCGCCAACCGCGTCCGGGTTGATAGTCGTCAAAGCCCCAGCGGCGGGCATAGCTGCGGGCATCGCCCCAGCTGGGGTTCCAGTCCCGCCATTGGCCATGTGGTCCCCAATAATCGCGATCCCCGCGGCGATCGTGGACGGGGGTGGTAAAGGCGTCCTGGCTGGTCTGCACACGCAGTTGAAACTCTTGAGCTTGAGCGGGGGCTGTCATGGCAAGGGCCACCGCACCAAGGGCACTGATCATGAGCAGTCGCATGGTGATTCTCCTAATGTCATTCGTCCCTACGCCCGACCATGCATGTGTGCGCCTGAAACCAGGATGAACGAAACCGGGCGCGCGGTCACGCTTTGGTGAAGGGATGTGTCGGCGGACGCCTTGCGTCAATCAGCCTTTAACTTCGTCGTGTTAGCCTGCGACCATGATGGATAGTCTGCCACTGCATCTACAAGGCCCTGTGGTCGATCGCGCCCACCTTGAACGCATGACGGGCGGGGACCAGGATTTGGCACTTGAGGTCTTGGGCCTGTTTCGTGAGCAGGTTGAATTGTGGAGCCGCCTCTTGCATCCGTCCACAGAGACCGAGGACTGGGGCAATGCCGCCCATACGGTCAAAGGGTCAGCGCGCGGTATCGGGGCATGGCCGCTGGCTGAATTATGTGGCCTGGCCGAACAGGCAAGCCGCCAAGGGCCCATGAGCCGGGATGAAAAACAAGGCTTTTACGACGCAATCACCACCGAACTTCAGGCCGTGATCGGCGAAATTGCCGTTATCGAGCATCATTATGCTCTGGCTGGTTTGCGCCAGGCTTGATGCAAGGCCAACGCCTTTATGTGCTGGAAGTTTCCGCGAGCGAGCGCGCATCAAAGGCCTTAAACTCATAGGCAATGCAGCGGTCCATCATTGTCCGCCACACGGGCTCTGCAATCGCCATGGACAGACCATGCTGGCCGGCGCTGGCCTCGACTTTGGCCAGCACATCGGCGATGCGGGCCTCATCCCGGACCAGACCGCGATGGCCTTTGATGCGGGCAGCCGCGTCCATGTAACTCTGCCGTTCAGCGATCAAAGCCACGAGAATCCGGTCAAGGCGGTCAATCTCATAGCGGACATCGGCCATGGTTTGGCAGGTGGCCGACGTGTTGCGGCGTTCTTGGTCAAGCTTTGTCATGGCCGCGCAGATAGACCAGACTGGCGGCTGACGCAAAGCCTCAATCATTGAGCAAAATCTAAATTACCCAATCATCGCCTGTGGCTTCTGATTTGATCCAATCAAGGAAGGCCTTCAGCGCCGGAGTCATGGTTCGCCCTTTGGGGCGCACCAGCCAATAGGCAAAGCCCACTTTGTCGCCCTCGCCCGCAAAGGGGGCGATCAGGCGCCCTGACTGCAGGTCTGCGGCCGCAATGGCCCGCTTGGCCAGGGCCACGCCCCGCCCCGAAGCCGCCGCATCAATCACCATGGCCGATTGGTTGAAGCGTAGACCCTGATTGCCATCGGCCCGCGCAATGCCGCGCGCGGCCAGCCACATCGACCAATCCGGGCAGGAGGGGTCATTGTCGGGGCTGACGTCATGCAAAAGCGTGTGGCCAGCCAAATCCTGCGGCGATCGCAAGGGCTTGGGCCCATCCAGCAGCGCAGGGCTACACACTGGCAACACTTCCTCGCTCATCAAAAGCTCAGACGTCACACCTTCATAGAACCCCGGCCCATAGCGCACCGCCAGATCCACATCGGCATAGGCAAAATCCACCAAATTCATGTCTGCCGCCACCCAGACTTGCACATCGGGATTGGCTGCCTGAAACCGGTCAATGCGGGGTACCAGCCATTTGGAAGCAAAAGAGGGGGCGGCTGAGACCGACACGCGTTCCCGCCGCAATGGCAGGCGCATTTGGCGCACGGCATCATCGATCCGTTCGAAGGCCTCGCGCAACAAGGGCATCGAGGCCCGTGCCGAGTCGGTCAGTTCCACTGCCCGACCAAGGCGGCGGAACAGGGGCTGGCCCACAAAATCTTCGAGGATCTTGACCTGCTGACTGATCGCGCCGGGCGTAACATCCAGATCTTCGGCCGCTTTGGTGAAGGACAGCCGCCGCGCAGCGGCTTCAAACGCCCGCAAGGCATTAAGGGGAGGATAGGCAGTGCTCATAAAGAAACGCTAATGACATGTAATTGAGATTGTATCGATAAGAATTTCTATCCTGTTTTGTCAGGGCGAACAAGCTGCGGATTTTTGGCGCATCTTAAATCCACGGCTGGGTCTCGACAGTCGGGGGCATGGAGGTCTATCCCAATTTGCATGACTGCCCAGATCGATCCGTTTCGTGCGATTGCCATCAGCCGCCAGGCCCATGCCATGAAGGCGGCCGGACACAAAGTGATCCATATGGAGTTTGGGCAACCCTCAACGGGGGCACCGTCTAAGGCGATCGAGGTGGCTCACGCCATTCTGGACACGGATGCCATGGGCTATTGGGAAAGCAGCCCACTCAAGCAGGCCTTGGCTGGGCGCTATCTCGACTTGCATGGCGTGCGGCTTGATCCAGAGCGGATCGTTTTGACCTGTGGGGCCTCACCGGCTTTGGTATTGGGACTAAACGCTGCTTTTGCGCCCGGTGATGTCATTGCTTTTGCCAGTCCGGGCTATGTTGCTTATCGCAACACGGTCAAGGCCCTGCATTTGACGCCGATGGAAATCCGCTGTGACGCCACGACGCGGTTCCAGATTTCGGCGGCGCAGATTGCTGCCCTTGATCCCGCCCCCCAAGGCCTGATCCTTGCCAGTCCAGCCAATCCGACCGGAACAATCATCCCGGCGGATGAATTAGCGGCGATCGCTTCAGTTTGTGCGCGCCGGGGCATCCGCATCGTGTCGGATGAGATTTATCATGGCTTGAGCTTTGTCGGGCCAACCCACTCTGCCTTGGAATTTGCCCCCAATGCCTTGGTTGTGAACTCGTTTTCGAAATATTTTTCGATGGCTGGCTGGCGTTTGGGCTGGCTGGTTGCCCCAGACGATTTGGTGGATGCGGCCAGGGCCCGCATGGGCAATCTCTTTCTAACCGCCCCGGCTTTGGCCCAGCACGCCGGATTGGCAGCCATGTCATGTTTGGACGAGTTGGAAGGCCATGTCGCCACCTACCGGGCCAATCGCGACCTCTTGCTGCAGGCCTTGCCAAACATGGGATTGACCCGCTTTGCCCCACCTGACGGCGCATTTTACATCTATGTCGACGTCAGCCACTTAACTGACAACAGCATGGCATTCGCCCAAACACTTTTAGCCGATACCGGTGTGGCCATCGCCCCCGGCGTGGATTTTGACCCGCATGACGGCCACACACATTTGCGCATGAGCTTTGCCGTCTCCACACCGGAGATTGTTGAGGCAATTGCCCGCCTCACACCCTGGTTCAGTAAAAGAAGCGCTCTTCGATAATTTTGCCCTCGCGGACGGTGTAAAGCGCCACCTCGTCTGATTGGGTCCGTACACCCGTTTCCTTATTGGTCAGATCCATATCAAAGCGCAGCGCAAACTGATCGCCATTCACATAGGGGCCATGGGTCACGACTGAATGAACTTCGTGCGCCCCATACCACCAGTCAGCTTTGGCTTTGAGGGCGGCCAGACCTTCAGCAACGGCACCGGGCCCAGGCATGTTTTCAATGCTGCGGATTGTCTCAGCCCAGAATTTCGCTCCGGCTTCATCCAGCAAGCCCGCCTTGCACATTGCCGTAAATGCGTCTGCAACATCCTGCGTGGTCATCTCACTTTACTCCTCACCAACCAAATTGAACAAGAACAAAATAAGAACACAAATATGTGAGACTTGCAAGCCTCAATTCATCACGCCCGGTTTCGGATTCAAGCGCGCGGGTTTTGCGGGTGGGTTAGGAAGCGTTGGCGCAAATAGTCACGACTTGGCCGCTCGATCCACAGATGAACCCCAGCGCTCACGCATAGGGTCAAGGCCAAGAGGACAGCAATCTCGCCCAATCCCATGGCATAGCCCTTGTCGAGGTCGAATATGATCGACATCACATTCCGCCAAACCATTAAGACTGGCATGTGAACCAGGTAAAGTGCGAAAGAGGCTTCCCCAGCCAATTGCAGCCAGCGGTGCGACATGAATGTCGGCACACCGGACTTCTGCAACAGGCCGAGCGTCAAGAGCATCGGTCCAGCCAATGCGATGATAACCGGGTCCGTCGCGCGCAATTGCATGGCAAGCACAAAAATCAAGCTCGCACCTAATGCACATAATCCGGCCTGAAGCTGGCCCAGTCTGACCACAGTGCCGAGAAAATAGAGGCCCATGCCATAAAGGAAGAGGGGTGTGATCAGCATGATCCCCAAGTTTTCTTGCGCCGTGCTCAGCGGTAGACCGAACCAGTTCTGATAGGCCGCCTCAAACGCCGCATAGAGGAGCACGGCCAGAATGATGATCAGCCATGGCCAGCGGCGCAGCGACAAGGCAATCCATCCAAAGATTGGAAAGATCACATAGGCAAACCATTCTGCTGAAAGTGACCAAGCCGGACCATTCCAATTGGCCATGTCGGCTTTGGGAAGCCAAGCTTGGACCAGAAATAATGTGGCGATGAAATTAGGGGCTGAAAAATTGTCAAAATTGATTGTCACACCAATAAGCTTGGCGCTGACCAACATAATCAGCAGTCCGGCCAAGATGGTTAGGTGGACGGGAAAAATACGGGCAACGCGCGCCAAAATGAAGTCGCGGTAGCGCGGAAGGCTGCCTTTGGCGAGATAAACGTGACTGAGGATGAAGCCCGACAAAATGAAGAAGACATCGACACCCAATCTGCCGCGATGAACGATCGGGACCGAGTCTTCCGGCAAGGTCCAATAAAGCTGGTAGTGGAAAAGCACCACACCCAAAGCCAGAAAGAAACGAACCGAGGTTAAGGCTGGAAGATGTATGGGAAAGCCCGTTTGCGGGTCCGATGAGAGCGAGTTTGCCATCACGGTCCTTGAACCCCCGCCGAGGGCTGGGTACGCGCGTGCGCCAGCAAGGCGGTTATGGTCGCATTGGCGATGACATTGATCGCGGTCGCAAAACGATCAGTAATTGGATTGATGGCAAAAATGATGGCCAGTCCTTCAAGCGGTAAACCTAAAACAAGATAAATCGGAGTGACAGCGATTAATCCACCGCCAGGTATACCTGGCACGGTCGCATTCAGCAGTACGCTATAGGCCGCTGCAATGGCAAGTTGGGTCGGCCCAAGGGGCATCGCAAACAAAAGTGACACAAAATAGACTTGCAATACCCATGTGTAGGCGGAAGACGGTTTGAAAGTTGACGCCGCAAACGGCAAAATAAACCCATAAATTGGTTCAGCTAAGCCCCAGCGATCGCGAGCCGTTTCTATCAGGCTTGGCAAGGCGGCAAGTGACGAACTCGTCCCCAGAGCGACAAGGACAGGATTGGCCAAACCGCTGATCACGCGGCCGCCCCCCAGTCGTGTCTGGGTGATGAGCGCCAATGATAAGCACAAACCCACAATAATGGCTGCTACCACATGGGTTGCGACATAATATCCCAAGGCGACGAAGGCAGAAGTGCCCCGCTGGGCACCAACCCCGATTGCCAAGGCAAAAATGCCCAATGGGGAAAGGAGCAGAACAGCTTGCACCACGATTAACATAATGGTGCTGATCGTGTGGCACGCCGAGATGACCATGTCACGCTGCGGAGCCGGTGCATATAATGCGGCAAATCCAAACGCTGCAGCAAAGATGATAAGCGACAGCATCGTGCCATCGGCTGCCGCTTTGATAGGATTGGCTGGGATCAGGTTCTTGAACCAGTTTGCCAGACTGGCATCCCCTTGGGGGAGGGCAGTCGGCTGGATCGAGGCATGGAGAGCCTCAACCATGTCCGGCTGCAGCTTCATCGCCGAGAATAAGGTTGGGGCGCTAAGGGCCGCAATTCCCGCCAGAACGCTTACCAGTCCGAAAAACGCGCCGACACTGGCCAGTCCCAGACCCCCGGCATCTCGGCCGCTACCCGCCCCAGCAATGGCGCCGATCAAAAGCGGAATAATCAGGGGAATGACAGTCATGCGGATCGCGTTGATCCACATTGCTCCGACCACATCGAGGCTTGTTTTGAACGGGCTCGTCCAAGGTGCCGCATCTGCAGACGGTAAAACGGCCCCCATGATGAAGCCAATTACCAGCGCGGCCAGACACGCATAGGGCAGCCAAAGCCCTGACGCATTTGGTTGCCGTGGCTGCTCCGTCAAAGTCCCCGCACGCTCTGCTGCCACTGCCCGACTACATCCCCAATCACAAAATAAAGGGTGATACTAGTCGGTAATGGCTGCGGCGTCCAGCAGGGCGGAGCCGACGCGATTATTGGCCGCCAATTGCCTCAGTAATCGCCGCCTTTGCAGCGCAGCTCACCAGACCACTGCGGGTTTTGGGGTCAAGGGATGTCGCCGTCTTGACCGCTGAATCGATGGATCCATCAATGGAGGTTTTCACAATCGCCGTCACCGCATCAATATGCTCTGGCTTGAGCTTAGGGCCCAGTTCGCTTTGCAAACAGCCGCAAAAAGTCTCAGACTGGCCGGCAAGCTGGCAGACCATTTTGGTGTCCAGCACGTCCCCAACCGACTTGGCTGCATCGCCCGCGACGTCGACAGCGGCGGTTTTGAGGTCCTTGAGGGCGGAGTCGGCAGACCCTTGGCTTTGACCGCATCCTGCAAGAAGCAGGGCGGCCACACCGAGGGCAAAGAGAGTGGATCGGGTCATGCTCCGTGTTATGAGCGAGGACGCCCTCACTGGAAAACCACAAGGCTGTGACTGGCCTGGCAGGTGGGGCACATGCGCCCCGCCTATTCGGTCAGGCGCAGGGACTCTTCGAGCGTCTTGGCCAATTGCCGAAAGGCATCGCGCACTTCATCAGGGTCGTCTGCATGGAAATAATAGCCGGCTGACGCACACGCCTGAAGAGCGGGGCTGATCTGGTCATACACCGGCTTGACCCAATAATCGAAGGCACCGTCGCCATCGAGACGGACATAACGCAATTGCACAACAGCCAAGCGATAGCCGCGGGCTTTGATGTCGTTGCACACGGTGGTGGAGATGGGGCCTGAGGCCACTTCACCCCAATTGAATTGCATGCCGTCGGTGACCAGGATGATGAACTTCTCAGGATCGCCTTGCGACCCGTCACCCGCACCACTGGTCAATGTGTTGTTGCCGCTCTGCATCGCCGGGGACAAACGTGATCCATTCCAGCCAGGATAGAGCTGGAAGTTTCCAACATAGGCGCGTGCAGCAGGAATGTCCGATGTGAAATTCAACATGCGCTCCCACTGATTGGCCATGCGGGCAACGCCATATCGCGCCCGTAAACCGCGTGGATAAGCGTCATCCAATTCATCAATCAGGATTTGCACGCTTTCCTTCATGATGTCGTGACGCAGCTTGATGTTATTGGCATGAGCGCGCTGCTCAGAGGTTGAATAAAGATTGCTCTCTTTGACTTGCGTCGGGATGTGACAGGCAAAAGCGCAGTGGGCGTGCTCGGGATCTTGGGCCGACAGGGTGCGCAAGGCATCCCGCCCAGCTTCATCGGCGGCTACCCCCATCGACGCGGAGCCATCGAGCCAAAGGTCAATATCAACATAGCGATAATCGGCTTTGCGCGCGCGCGCATTGCCCGAAACGGTGGTTGCACCACTGCCCACAAGGCCTGGAACAATGGCCGACTGATTGACTGTGTAGCTAACATAAGCCTCACGCACCCGACCTGTCTGGGTGCTCACGGTGAAACTTGTCACCGCGGCTTTTTCTCTCTCGGTGAGATTTGCGTAGAAGGTGGTCTGTGCGACTGTCTGCATGTCGGCATTGGCTGTCGTTGGCGCAATGGCGGCCAGTGCAGCATTGTCTGCGGCGCTCTGGAATTTTGCTTTTGTACCTGAAATCAGACCGATCTGAATGGCGCAGGCCGCGACAAAGACCACGGCCGTCACTGACAGGGCAAATGTGACAGCAATGGAACCGCGCTCATTCCGCGTTCGCAGCAAGCTGCGCCATGTTTTTGGCCAAGGAAGGCGGAAGTTGAACATTACATTTGAACCCGACTGTCCCGACAATCACAACAAGTGCCAGACTCCAGAATGACCCTATGGGCGCAACATGAAGAAATTCAGACCAGGCATAGTTAATTAAAATTCTCTTTTTTTCCTACAAACAATATACTGATAAGTAATAAATGTTGAAAAATGCTGCTTTCATCAAGAAATTTTGTTGGATTCGTTTTGGGATTAATCGAATAATTTACGAAATTACAGAAACTTGTTGTGAGCGCCAAAAAGTGAGTCAGAAATTGATTTCCGAACAGTAACAAACGTGGAAGAAGTGTTAAAAAAATTAACTTTTGGCATGCAAATAAGTGGAATTGGCTGATTTTGCTCCGTATAAAGTCGAGACACATGTTTTGCTTTGGTCGACTGGTGCACGCACACGCAGCAAAGTTTGACCGCGTGACCTTCCCTCTGGGTTTTTAGAAATGCTGACCATCGGTTTCAGTCCTGCCAATCCAAATGTGACTGCCGGCACGTGTAAGCTGTGCTAGAACCACATGGTTCTCCCTGCCTTGCATCTGTCGTTGACTTTTGAGTACCGCACCGACAGATGCAGCTTTTTTCATGCCTCCATCTGGCCGAGCGGGGTTACACCGAGCTGAGGCTCAACATAGGCAAATAGGGACATTCATGGCTTTATCCTCATTGATCCGAACTGGCCGTGCACGCCTGCCTGCGTGGAAACCTGCCTTGGGGGCTGGCATCGCCATTGGCTTCTTGGCCTTGATGCATGATTACGGGGTGCTTGCCTATTTGATCGCCCCACTTGGCGCATCGGCTACACTTGTTTGGATGCTGCCCAAAAGCCCGTTGGCGCGGGCACGCGCTGTGGTGGGCGGCAGTCTGGTTTCGGCGATCGTGGGTTTTCTCATTCTGGGCTTGGCCCATGTTTCCCCGCTTAGCCTTGGCCTTGCGGTGGGTTTGGCTATTCTGGCGATGGCGCTGCTTGATCTATTGCATGCCCCGGCAGGGGCTTTGCCTCTGGTGATTGCGACCCATCATCCTGAACCGCTGCCATTTCTGGCGACACTTGTGGTATCGACCGTTGCATTGGTATTGCTCGGAATAGCCTATCAATATCTCGCTCAGCCGAAATCAAGCGCCCCTCAGTCGCCGTGACGGCCTGACGACGGAAAACTCGATCAGGCGCGTTAAAGCCTGCATGACAACCATCGATTTTTCACGTCGCACCGCACTTGTTGGGCTCACTGCCCTGATCGCCAGCCCTGCACTGGCCCAAGGCCGTTATGAAGCCGCCCGCGCCTATTCGGTCGCCCGGCGCGGTATTTCCCTGCTGATCATGCAGGGTGGACGCGTGCTCTATGAAGATTACCAAGGGGCGGGCCAGCGTCTGCAGGGTTGGGAGCTTGCCAGTGGCACAAAAAGCTTCTGCGGCATCATGGCAGCTGCTTTGGTCCAAGACGGCTTGCTACGCCTTGATGAGACGTGTGCCGAAACACTGGGTGAGTTTCGTCAGGACCCCATGCGCTCGGCGATTACGCTTAGCGATCTCTTGCATCTTGTCAGTGGCATTGATGGCAAGGCAGGTCGCCAGTTTGGCGATGTGCCAACCTATGGGGAGGCGATCGGCATTCCAGCCAGCGCCCCGGCAGGTACGCGCTTTTCCTATGGGCCTGTGCCATTTCAGATTTTTGGTGAAATTGTTCGGCGCAAACTGATTGCAGCCCGCACAGGTGATCGTGACCCCTTGGCCTATTTGCAGCGGCGGATCCTGACCCCGCTTGGTATCCAGCCGCTGCGCTGGCAGCGTGGGGCAGACAACTTGCCGCACTTGCCATCGGGTGCAGCCATTAAGGCGCGTGACTGGGCGGCTTTTGGTCGTTTTGTGCTTGATGGTGGTGTCCACCAGGGCAAGGCCTTGGTCGATCCCCGCGCCTTGGCGGCTAATTTTGAACCCAGTCGCGTGAACCCGGGCTATGGTTTGACGTGGTGGATGCCGCGTCCTGGCATGATCGGTCCTGGGCCGCGATCAGGTGTCGCCGGGGAAGCCGTCTCACTCTCAGGTCTCGGCAAGCTGTCGATGGCTGCTGGGGCAGGTAACCAGCGCCTCTATCTCCTGCCGGATCAGGATATGGTCATTGTCCGGCAGGCCGACGGCATCCGCCAAGCCTTGCGGGGCGGGGCAGGGGATTGGTCGGATCAGATGTTCCTAAGCTTGGTCTTGGGGGCCTGAGGCGACAGCCCATCTAAGGGCAGATTACGCCTGATCGCGGCCACGCGCTTGCACCGCCGCGCGATTGGCAGCCACTTTGTCGGGCGTGACTTCCTTATTGCGTGCGCCCGAAAAAGCGGTTTCATGGGCAAGGCCCGCACCAAAATTCATGGCAAAACCATCATTGATCAGCCTTTTGTAGTCCTGTTGGGCCTTCGCAGGCATGCTGGCCATATCTGCAGCCAGCTTCAAGGCTGTGGGCAATAGTGCTTCTGGGCTGACCACCCGATTGACCAGACCCCAGCGCTCGGCGGTTTCTGCGTCGAGGAAATTGCCGGTCAGTGACAATTCTTTAGCCCGGTATATCCCGATTAAGCGCGATAATTTTTGCGATAAGCCCCAACCTGGCATGATCCCGACACGACCATGGGTATCGGCAAAACGGGCCAATGTTGAGGCGATCAACACATCGCACGCCAAAGCCACTTCAAAGCCCCCGGTAATCGCCACACCATTGATCGCCCCGATCACGGGTTTGGCGCTGGTCTCGATGGCGCGGACCGGGTTTGCCTCTGGCTTTTCGGCGGTCGCATCATCCATGGCAAGCGGATCGGTCGACAATTCCTTCAAGTCGAGCCCTGCTGTAAACGCTTTTCCGGCCCCGGTCAGGATGATGACGCGCACCGCCTCGTCTGCATTGAGTGTGGTGATGGCGTCATAGAGGGCCAGTCGCATAGCCTTGGACATGGCATTCATCGCCTCGGGCCGGTTGAGGGTGACAATGGCAATGTCATCGTGATGGTCAATGCGCAGGGTCATGGAACGTCTCCTCCAGAACAGGTCAATAAGCTCAGCGGTGCGCACTGTTTCAGCCCACCTGCTAAAAGGCAATGGCACAAGCTCAACCGCTTTGGCCCAAAGTCACGATCAAGGGGAAATGGTCTGAGCCAATGTCGGGCCCAACCGAACAAGCGGCTACCTCCACATGACGCACCAAGAGATGATCAATCGTCACCTTCAGACCGGGTATGTCATCCATCACAGTTCGCGCCCATCTGATGGGTCGCCACGTGCCGGCCACCGCACCCCCGCACGCCACACGTTTGAGCCCAGTTTCTTGCAGCATATGATAAAGTGGCAATGCGCTGGGTGTGGTGTTGAAATCGCCCATCACCACGACCGGGCCTTCGATCTGAGCCACAGCTTGGGTAAGGGCTTGCAATTCCAGATCGCGCTGACGCAAGCCTTCGCCGCGACCGCGTGTGGGGTTTTGCAAATGCAGCACGATCAAGACGAAACCGGGACATGCTGCTTTAAGACCGAAATGACGTCCTGGCCGAATGCTCAATTCTGGCGCTGGGATGATGCGGCATCCCAATGTTTCAACCCCCCAGGTTGCGCTGCGGGGTTGTGCAGGACCCACAGGCGTCACCGACGGGAAGAGGGCCGCCAAGTCGCTTTCACCGGGCACTTCCCCCAACCCAATGACGCCCGCCGCGCGCACCTCTGGCAGACTGGCGAGCGCGCGCAAAGCTGCCCGATTATCGTGCACATTCGCCCACACCAAACGTTGGGACGCAGCCGGGCTCACAGCCTCATGTCGGGTTGCCACCAGCTCGGTCGGGACCCGAAGATTGAGGAAAAGGAGGGCAAGGACGGCCATGCCCTGCAGCACCGCCAGAACCTTCCAGCGCGCTATCCACAGGGCCAAGAGGCCTAGAAATCCAATAACCAGAACCAGCCGGTCCCAAGCGCCAACCAGCGCCAAAAGCCAGTGCATGGGGGCTGCCAATGCCAGCACGCTCAGCCCAAATGTGGCCAGCCCCGCAAGGCCAAGCAGCGCCCGCCCGATCGCAATCAGAAATCTCAAGCCGTGTGTCCAGTTTGGCTGGTTTCGAGCCAGCCCGCTAAGTCAGCCATCGCCCGATGCGCCATAGCCTGCTTGCGCAAGCGCCCACGCTCTTTACCTTTGCCGCCGACTTCTTCTTGCATGTCCGGAAAGAGGCCAAAATTGATGTTCATTGGCTGGAAACTGCCTTTGCCACCAACGATATGGCCACCAGTGACGTGGTTGAGCAGCGCGCCTAATGCGGTGGTCATTGGGGGAATGGCGGGCAGCTGACCCAGTTTCTCAGCCCGGGCAAACCGGCCTGCCAACAGGCCAATGGCCGCACTTTCCACATAGCCCTCGCAGCCAGTGATCTGTCCGGCAAAGCGGATATCGGGGCGCGCTTTCAGGCGCAGGCTTGCATCCAGAAGCTTGGGTGAGTTCAAGAATGTGTTGCGGTGAATGCCGCCCAGCCGGGCAAATTGGGCCTGCTCAAGGCCGGGGATCATGCGGATAACCTCGGTTTGAGCACCATGTTTCAGCTTGGTCTGAAAGCCCACCATATTGAACAGGGTGCCCAGTGCGTTGTCTTGGCGCAATTGGACAACGGCCCAAGGTCGCCTGCCCGTGCGGGGATCAACAAGCCCCACCGGCTTCATCGGACCAAATCGCAACGTATCGCGGCCACGCTCTGCCATGACTTCAATGGGTAAGCAGCCTTCAAAATAAGGCGTGCTTTCCCACTCTTTGAAACTGGTCTTTTCGCCTGCGAGCAAGGCGTCGATAAAGGCCTCGTATTCCTCTTTGTTGAGCGGGCAATTGATATAGTCCGCGCCATCGCCTTCAGGGCCAACCTTGTCCCAACGGCTTTGGAACCAGGCGATGTCAAAATCGATGCTGTCGCGGTGCACGATGGGGGCGATGGCATCAAAAAATGCCAATTCATCCTCGCCCGTTACACCTTGCACCGCCCGCGCCAAGGCTTCGGAGGTGAGGGGGCCTGTGGCAATGATTGTGCTGCCCCAGCTCTCGGGCGGCAAGCCAGTGACTTCCTCGCGTACCAAAGTGATCAATGGCTCGCCAGCCAGCGCCTGCGTTACAGCGTGGGAAAAGCCGTCCCGGTCAACGGCCAGAGCCGAGCCTGCAGGCACTTTGTGGGCATCCGCACACGCCATGATGAGCGAACCGGCCTGGCGCATTTCGGCGTGGATCAGCCCGACGGCATTATTCAACCAATCGTCCGACCGAAAGGAATTGGAGCATACAAGCTCTGCCAGACCATCAGTCTGGTGGGCATCAGTTCGCCGAACGGGGCGCATTTCGTGCAGCACAACAGGCACGCCAGCTCGGCTGATCTGCCAAGCCGCTTCGCTGCCCGCCAAGCCGCCGCCAATCACATGAACAGGAGTCATTTGGGTCATGGCGCGCTCATTAGCGCAAGCCCCGCCTTGCGGGGAGGGGGGCAGTCCAAGTTGCCACAGTAAAGTGGGTTAGCAGCCCCTGGCACCGATCAAGCTTGTTTGATTAACCCCCTTGCGAACCGAACCAGTATAGAGGATGGGGGAAAGGACCTTTGTCGGGTCGAACAGAATAAGACATCCCCCGGTAGACGTAGGAAGACACATGACACAGATCTTTTCGCCCTCGGAAGCTGCGCTTTCTGTTCTGACCCTGGCCAAGCGCCAACCCCAATTCGTGATGCGATTTGCGATGCTCTATGCGGGGATGACCGCCATCTATCTCGCCGTGATGACAGCAACCGGTGTTGGCGAGGCCATGACGCGCTTTGCCGCCGTGAGCCAACCGGGCATGAGTCCATCGCCAGCACAGATTGAGGAAATCCTCATGCCCGTCATGCCCGGCTTTGGGTTGGTGGCGCTGTTGAGCCTTGTCCTGTCAACATTTTTGACCACGATGGCGCTGCGCAAAGTGGTTGATGATGTAGAGGTGGGGTTCTGGGGTCTGCAACTGGGTAATCTGGAGGGGCGTTATCTCGTTGCATCAATTGGCTACGGTCTTATTCTGTTTGCAACTGCCATTGTGGTTTCGATTGTGTCGACCATTCTCATCAGCATTCACCCAGCCTTGACCATTCTGGGCTTTCTGACGGGTGCGGTCTTGATTGGATGGGTGGCGCTGCGCCTTTCCCAATTCGGCGTACTTGCGGCAGTCACCGGGACAATGGGGCTCAAGCAATCCTTCAACCAAACCCAGGGTCGGACGTGGCATTATCTGGGTGCCTATGTTCTGTGGGCAGTGATTGCGATTATTGTCGGTATGATTGGGCAAGGATTGGCAACTGTGGGGGCCTCGGCTTTGGGTGCCCGGATCGGGTCTGGTATTCCCCAATCGATGGCCGATTTCCTGACGGCAGGATGGCTTTTCTACATCCTCGTCTATGGCATGGTGACCGGTTTCCTGACCTTGGGCTTCACCTGTATTGGTGCCTATGCGTGGCACCAGAGCCAGGGCACGATTGCCCCACCCAAAAGCGCGGACTTTTGATACGTTTGGGCCAGTCGCCTCAAAAGTCGAAATCAGCACTGACAGGTACATGGTCGGAGGCTTTTTCGCGGCCTCTGACTGCGCGCCAGATCCGCACCTCGGCCAATTTGTCGGCCGCTTGTGGGCTGAGCGCGAGGTGATCGATCCGGATACCATGATCCTTGGGCCAGGCACCCGCCTGATAATCCCAGAATGTGTAGGCATGCTCGCCACCATTCACAGCCATAAAGGCATCGGTCAGGCCGAGATTGAGAAGCCGCTGCCAAGCCGCGCGGCTCTCTGGTTGAAATAATGCATCATCCATCCAAGCTGTGGGACTATAACAGTCACCTGGTCTTGGGATGATGTTCCAATCCCCGGCCAGCACCAGCGGTTCTTCCAAGCTCAAGAGCTGTGTCACATGACGCTGCAACCGCTCCATCCATCCAAGCTTATAAGTGAATTTCTCGGTCCCGATTGGATTGCCATTGGGACAATAAAGACACGCGACACGCACAGCTCGGCCAGGAAGAGCCACCTCGACTTCAAGATAACGTGCCTGCACATCCTCGCGATCTCCGGGCAAACCGACTTGTGCCACTTCTGCAGGCAGTCGCGACAAAATTGCGACACCATTGTAGCTCTTCTGACCATAAATGAAGCTATTGTAACCTGCATCTTCGATGGCTTGACGGGGAAACTTGTGTTCTTCGCACTTGATTTCTTGAAGACAAACAACGTCTGGGCTGGCTTCTGCAAGCCACTCCAACAGGTTTGGCAAGCGCGCGTTCACAGAGTTGACATTGAAAGTCGCAATCCGCATTAGTTTGCCCCTGTCCTGCCTGACATTTTTGGCCTGACGATGTTGGTTAAATGAAATTGGCTCGGTTTTGTAGTCCTGCACGAGGTTACGTTATGTCTCAAGTCGCTCCTCTGTCTTCACTTGGCACGGCTGTTAAAGGCCATGTATCGGCTCGAGCCAGCCGGTGGATGGGTGCCGGCAGCCTTGGCCTTGCCGCCTGTGTAATGTGGGCTGGTCTTGCCATGGCGCAACCTTCTGGCCAAGCCACGCCGACACAAGCCGCACCGCCAGAAGCCGCTGCTCCGGCTCAATCGACCCCGGCCTCGCCTGCTGCCACCAGCCCGCAGGCTGCTGCCAAGCCAAAGCGACTGGGCGACCGGGTGATTTGTAAGGAAGAGACCATTCTTGGAACCCGGCTCAAGACCTTGAAAACCTGCCGCACCGCCAATGAATGGCGTCGCATCCAACGCGGTTTCCAAGCCGAAATGAAGACCTTTACCGATCGAGGTGCGGCAGCCTCGATCAACGGAAACTAAAGCCGCACCCATGTGCACCGGCCAAGCAAAGGCTTGGCCGGGCTACGCGGCTTAAGCCGCCTCAAAACCCTTAAAAATGGCGATTTCGTCCAGAGGTGCCCGCTCGGTCTGCAATTGATTGATGGGCGCGCTTTTGTCCTCATAGCCGAGCGCCAGGCCACAATAGATCACCTCATGATCAGGCAGCTCGAAGTGCCGGGCCAAGCTCTGGCGCACCATAGCCCACGCCTCTTGCATGCACGTCGCCAAACCGCGCGCTTCGGCGACCAGGCAAATGGTCTGCATCAGCATGCCGACATGCGCCCATTGGCCATGACCCATCGACCGGTCGATGACAAAGAATATGCCGACTGGGGCACCGAAGAATTGGTAATTGCGTGACATTTGGCCCAAGCGCCCCAGCTTGTCTTCGCGTGGTATGCCAAGGATCTGATACATATCTTCGCCGACTTTGTAGCGGCGAGACCGATGGGGCTCTTTCACCTCGGCAGGATAGATCGGAAACTCACCAGCCTCACCGCGGGGGTTTTCGTTCAGCGCTTTTTGCGCCAATGCCACCACCGCGTCGCGCTCGGCACCACTCACCACAATCATTTTCCACGGCTGCAAATTGCCCCCTGATGGCGCAGCGCGCGCGATATCGAGGATGGCACGAACCTCATCTAGAGCAACTGGATCTGGCTTGAAGGCGCGCACGGACTTGCGCTGCTTGACCGCGGTTTCAACATTCATTGTGTGTATCCTGAGCATATGATTTGCCCCTAACTAGGCATAAAGCCTTGGCTTGGGCAAGCCAGAAACACGCCGGTTCAGACCGAAAAACTTATCCCACATCCGCAGGAGGATTTGGCATTCGGATTGCGGATTTTGAACGATGAGCCAATCAAATCTTCGACCCAGTCAATCTCTGCCCCCGCTAGAAAAGGCAGCGAGACCTGGTCAACGGCTACTTTCGCGGGGCCCTTCTGGATGATGATGTCATCTTCCTCAGCGGCTTGGGCAAAACCGAACTCATATTGAAAGCCAGAACAGCCTCCACCATTGACCGCGACGCGGAATAATGTCGCGCCAGGTTCGGTGGCGATCAACTCACCGATCCGGGTGGCAGCAGCATCTGACACTGAAAATCCTGTTTCCATCATCTCATGTCCATTCGTCGCTGGCTTTTGGCCTTGGCCCAATCGAAATTGCGGTCCCAAAGGGGGCCGCACCCCGTTACGGACTTCTGTTTTGCCAGAAGACCAAGATGACAGAACCGACCCGCAATCGCAGGATAAGATCGCGATTGTTTTCATTTCCGTCAACTTTCTCCCTATATGGGGAAGAAACATGTTTTAAGGAAGACCTGAATGTCTCTGTCTACCCAGCCGGCAGCTTTTGCGGCCGATCCGGCAAAAAGCCGAGGTCGGCGATGGCCGGAAGCTGAAAGCCGGACCCGATCTGCGTTTGAGCGTGACCGTGACCGCATCATCCACTCCACCGCTTTTCGTCGCCTGAAAGGCAAGACACAGGTGTTTGTGGCCCATGAGGGTGATCATTTTCGAACCCGACTGACCCATTCTCTCGAAGTGGCTCAGATTGCACGTTCTGTTTCGCGGCGTCTGGGGTTGAATGAAGATTTGGCCGAGACCTGTGCATTGGCCCATGATTTGGGCCATCCACCCTTTGGCCATACGGGAGAGCAGGTGCTGGACCAGTGCATGAAGCCGTGGGGTGGATTTGATCACAATGCGCAGACATTGCGGGTTCTAACCCGGCTGGAGCGCCGTTATCCCCATTTTGATGGCCTAAACTTGACGTGGGAGACGCTGGAAGGGACGGTCAAGCACAATGGGCCAATGCTGCGGGCAGGCGACCGGTTGGAAGACCTCGCCCCGGTCTGGCGAGACTTGAATGCTGAGTTTGACATGGGCCTCACAAGCTTTGCCTCTGCCGAAGCCCAGATTGCCGCGGTTGCCGATGACATCGCTTACAATAATCATGACATTGACGATGCGCTCAGCGGGGGCATCTTCACGGACGCTGAGCTCTGCGATGGCGTGCCGATGGTACGCGATGTGTTTGATGCTGTGCGGCATGATTTTCCTGATCTCGACCGTGACCGGCGGCGCGGGGAAGTGATCCGGCGCTTGATTGGCATTTGGGTCAATGATTTGGTCAGCGAGAGCCAGCGCCGCATCTCATTATACAAGCCCGGATCGGTTGATGAGGTTCGCCAGTTGCCTCAAGCTCTGGTTGGCTTCTCAGATGAGATGCTGGCCAAGGCGGCTGAATTGCGACAGTTTTTGTTCGCTAAAATGTATCGCCACTGGCGAATGAATCGATCGCGCAGCCAAGCGCGGCGAATCGTTCGCGAATTATTCGACGTTTTTTTGGCCGAGCCGGACACTTTGCCGCCAGATTGGCAGGATCTCCACAACAAAGACTCAAGCAAGGCCGCGCGTCTGGTTTGTGACTATATCGCTGGAATGACAGATGATTTTGCTATTGACGAGCACCGCCGACTCTTCAATCTAGACCGGACTTTGTAATCAGGGGCTAGCGCCGACTTAATTGAGGGTTACAAGGACGACTCGTTTAAGTCTGGAGAAGATGGGCATGGCCAACCGGGATCGGGACTCCTTTGATGATTACGATACCGACGATCAGGATGATGGTTTCCTGACGTTTGATGCGCGTGAGGAAGATGAGGACCGCGGTCGCGGTCCGCTGATCATTGTGGGTATTGTTCTGGTCTTGGCGCTGATCGCGGTTGTCGGCTGGCAAGTCTATAACGGCAGCCGAGAGACTGGCGAGACGCCTCAAGTCGCTGCCGACACAGGCTCGTTTAAAGCAGCGGCTGATCCTGCTGCTGCGGGGTCATCCCCGGGTGGAGATGTTGACAAGGGCGTGTTTGATGCGGCCAGCGGCGCGGCTGCACCGGCTTTGGATGTGCAACCAGCCACAACCGCTGAGACTCCGATGTTGACCGACGGCAGTGCAGCCCCCGCTGCTGTGGCCCCGGTTCCTGCTGCCCCCGCGCCTGCACCTGCGCCCGCGCAAACCACCCCACCGCCCCGTCAGGTCACTCAGGCCCCGAAGGTTGAGACCAAGCCGGTCGTCAAACCTGCCGCACCTGAAACCAAGCCCGCTGCCGTGGCCAAGGCACCCGCTCCAACCAAAGCTGCCGCGCCTGCGCCGGCCAAAGCGGCAACACCGCCTCCTGCCAAGGTTGCTCCTGCTGCCAGCGGCTTTGCCGCCCAATTGGGTTCGTTCAAGGATAAGGCTTCTGCCGATTCCGCACTGGCCGGTTTCCGCGCATCAGGCCTCACCGGGCCAGTTGCCGTCGTGCCTGCCGATCTTGGCGCAAAGGGGACGTGGTATCGCATCCGGGTCACGGGCTTTAGTACCCGCAGCGAGGTGGATGCTTTCTGCGTCAAGGCCCGCAGCGCGGGGGCTCAATGCATCCCTGCTGCGCGCTAGGCTAAAGGGCGGGGCGGTCTGACATGCCCGTCGCGGGCATCATAGATGTCGCAGGGCCGGTTCTGTCGGTTCAAGAGCGTCGGCTGTTTGCCGCCCGCGACCCTTGGGGCTTCATCCTGTTTGGCCGCTCGTGCGAGACGCCGGGGCAAATCCGCGCTTTGTGTGAGGATTTGCGCGACGCTGTTGGACGACACTGCCTGATATTCATTGATCAAGAAGGCGGCAGGGTTCAGCGTTTGGCCCCGCCGGTCTGGCCGCGCCTGCCTGCATTGTCCTTTTATGGCCAGTTGTGGACCCAAGATCGTGAACGCGCCATCGAGGCCATCAGGTGTCACCATCAGATTATGGGCCAAATGCTCGGAGATGTTGGCGTCAATGCCAATTGCGCCCCTTGCCTTGATTTGCGTTTGCCAAGTGCCAGTCAAGCCATTGGGGATCGCGCATTATCCGAAGATGGCGAATGTGCAGGCCGTCTCGGCCAAGCCGCGGTCGCAGGCTTGCGGGAAGCCGGTGTCGCTGCGGTGGTCAAGCACATGCCGGGCCAGGGACGCGCTGTTCTCGACAGCCATGAAGCCTTACCCCATATTCAGGCGAGCCGTGCCGAACTAGCCATTGATCTGGCCCCTTTTAGAGCCAATCTGGCTGCCCCGATGGGTATGATTGGCCATGTGGTTCTTGATGCCTTAGATGCCGACGCGCCTGCCAGCCAGTCTGCCAAAGTCGTGCAGAACTGGATCCGCCAAGAATTGGGTTATCAAGGCCTGTTGATGACTGATGACCTTACCATGAAGGCACTTGATGCCCCCGATGCAGTGAAGGCTGAGCGGGTGTTCGCGGCGGGCATCGACATTGCCATGCGCTGCCATGGTACACTTGAGGAGCGCGACGCCTTTTTAGCCCAATGCCCACCTCTGGACGGGGACAGTTTGGCCCGCGCTCAAGCTGCCGAGGCATTCGCGGCACCGCCGTCGACCCCACTCGAGCCGACTGAACTTTGGGCTAGGTTTACGGCGCTGACCGGGTGGGAGCGTGGCATCAGTATGTCGGTCTCACCAGATCCAACCCGAAAGGCATGGGCATAAATGGCCAGTGATGATGTGTTGGAGGCAGCCCTACGGGGGGCGGGTGAAAATGAGACTTCCTTCAGCGTCGACCTAGATGGTTTTGAAGGACCTCTGCACGTTCTGTTGCGGCTGGCGCGCGATCAGAAAGTAGATTTGCGCCGTCTGTCCATCCTGAAACTGGCGGAACAATATCTCGAATTTGTGGCCGCCGCGCGCTCGGCTCGGATTGATCTTGCGGCTGACTATCTGGTGATGGCCTCTTGGTTGGCGTTCTTGAAATCCCGCTTGCTGTTGCCGCGCAAAGAGCGCCCTGCCGGCGAAGAACCGGTTGAAGATATCGCCGCCCATTTGGCCTGGCGGCTGGCCAGACTGGACGCGATGCGGGCGGCGGCCGATGAGCTTTACCAGCGTCCGCAACAAGACCTCGATTTTTTTACCCGTGGCGCGCCTGAAGAAACCGCTGTGACGGAAATACCGCTGTGGGAAGCCACCATGTTGGATTTGCTGCGCGCGTATGCCGATCAGCGCGTGCGGGGTGTAGAGCCCAAGCATGAGGTTAAGGCTTGGCCGGTCTATTCCCTCGATGAGGCCCGCAAGCGGTTGGAGCGCCTGATGGGGCAAGCCAGGGATTGGGAACCCTTGGGGCGTTTTGCACCTCCACCCACGTCTTTTGCCAAAGAACCCCCCAGTGCTGCTTCTCGCTATGCCAGCCTATTGTCGGCCAGTCTGGAATTGTCCAAGCAGGGCAAGCTTGAAGTCCGTCAGCTTGAACATTATGCCCCGCTCTATGTGAAGGCCAATTCGGAGACCATGGTGTGACAGAAGCAGATCGCCCGTTAGAGGATGATCGCACCTCGCCCGAGGCGATTGCGGCAGCAGTGCGCACATTGGCCCGTGCCAAGCCTGAGCTTGACTTGGTGGACCGCGCCGATCTGTCAGTTGATCCAGCCCCCGATACCGACCGCATGGTTGAAGCCTTGCTGTTTGCCAGCGCAGAGCCTGTGCGGGCTTCCGCGATCGCGGCGCGATTGCCGGAGGGAGCCGATGTAGGGGGGGCATTGGCGCGCCTAAAGCGGCGCTATGTTGGTCGCGGTGTGGTCCTGGTCGAAGTGGCCGGCGGCTGGCGTTTCCAAACGGCACCTGATTTGGCTTTCTTGATGGAAGAGCGCCGGGAAGAACCACGCAAACTGTCCAAAGCAGCCCTCGAAACCTTGGCCATCATCGCCTATCACCAGCCATGCACCCGCTCTGAGATTGAGGAAATTCGCGGTGTCGGTGTCGGCAGAGGAACCCTGGACTTGTTGATGGAGATTGGCTGGGTGCGGGCAGGGGCAAGACGGCAGTCTCCTGGCAAGCCACTGACGTATCGGACCACGCGCGACTTTCTGGCCCATTTCAACCTTGCAAGTCTTGAAGACTTGCCGGGCAAGGCCGACCTGCAGGCCCAAGGGCTGTTGGATTCCCGCCTGCCGCCCGATTTTGAAGTGCCGCGCCCCATTTCTGCCCCAGATGGCGATGATACTGGTGATTATGATGGGCTTGAGGGCGAGGATATTGCCTTCACGCAGGATTTCTTTGAGCCTTAACCCCGACCCTGTGTGTAGAGTGTCTGTTCACTTTCGGTCGAGCGCGTGCAGCGGATGACTGGCAAGCTGCTTGCGGGTACGGTATGGGCAAGGGCGAGCGCCGGGATCGGCACCGGTTTTCAAGACGGAGACAATGATGGGCAGTATGAGTCTGGTGCACTGGTTGGTGGTGGCGGCTTTGGCGCTGCTGTTGTTTGGCGGACGCGGCAAGTTGTCCTCGATCATGAAGGATGCCGCCGAAGGCATTAAGGGCTTCCGCAAGGGTTTGGCTGATGATCCAGCACCCAGCAGCACCGATGCCGCCAAAGTGAATGATGCCACCACAATTGACGTCAGCCCGACCACCAAGTCCAAAACTGACGCCTAAACCCTGCGCCGGCCTTGCGTGCTTCAGGCTGTGTCGGGCAATCGCTGAGACCGCATATCCCGATGGATCGATTGTCAGCCAAAGATCTGAACGCGCTCTAGGGTCAGGAGTTTTCTGCCATGTTTGATTCCATCGGCTTCCAGGAACTGGTCGTCATCGGCATTATCGCCTTGATGGTGGTTGGTCCGAAGGAGCTGCCGCAATTGATGCGCAAGGCAGGCCAATGGACGGCGCGTTTGCGTGGCATGGCGGCGGATTTTCGGGCCAATTTCGACGAGATGGCCCGGCAGGCTGAACTGGATGAATTGCGCAAAGAAGTCGAAGCCTTGCGCAATAACAACCCGATCCGTGAAATACGTGAAGAGCTGACCCGTCCGTTTGAGACTGGGATTGATCCCTATGCACCGATTACGCCCTATGGACATGAACACAGTGCGGCCACCTCACTCGCGGCCCCGGTTGAGCCTGTCATTGAGCCCGTGATTGAGCCGCCTGTCGTCACGCCAGAAGCCTCCTCCAAGCCTGCCCGCCGCAAGCCTAAAGCTGCGGTCGCGGTTGAGGCAGCAGAGCCCCCACCCGAAAAGCCTAAACGTGTGCGTTCACCGCGCGCACCGAAGCAAGCTGGAGCCGATGTGGCGTGAGCGATCTAGTCCCCCAGTCGGAAATCCCCAACCCGCCGTTATCGGCAGACGAGGCCGCCATTGAAGCGACCCGCGCGCCCTTGATGGACCATTTGTTGGAGTTGCGCGATCGATTGATTTGGAGTGTCGCCTCCATCGCTGCTGGTTTTGCCATCTGTTTTGCGGTCTGGCATTATCTGCTGGCGTGGTTGCTGATGCCCTATGAGAATGCCGTTATCGCGGTGAAGGGGGCTGACGCGCTGAAATCGGGCATGGGACTGATCTATACCGCACCACTTGAAGCCTTCATCACCCAGATCAGGGTCGCGCTATTTGGTGGCATTTGTCTGGCGTTTCCCATGATTTCCTTCCAGCTCTACCGCTTTGTGGCACCGGGGCTTTATAGTCATGAAAAGCGGGCGTTCGTGCCGTTTCTGGTGATGGCCCCCGTGCTGTTTACCCTTGGCGCGGCCATGGCCTATTTTGTGGTCATGCCGATGGTGATGCAGTTTTCTCTGCGTCAGGAATTGGCCCCTGCGACAGGCGGGGTCGGGGTGGTCTATCAGGGCAAGATTTCTGAATATGTCGGCATGATTACCACCTTGATCTTGGGTTTTGGGGCCTGTTTCCAATTGCCGGTGGTTCAGGTGCTTTTGGGACGGGCAGGCCTAGTTGACGGCAAGACGTGGCTGGACAATGGCCGCTATGCCATTTTCGGCATCTTCGTGGTTGCCGCCGTGGTGACCCCGCCGGATATCATCAGTCAATTCTCGCTCGCTGTGCCATTGGTGTTGCTCTATTATATCGGGGCCTTCATCGTGCGTTTGGGTGAACCAAAAGACGCTTCGGCGGATTAGGGCGCGATCCCGCGCCTTGCCAAAGCCGGCCAAAGCCGGGGTCACAAGATTGAACAAGATCAACACACACAACACAATGTCATCCTGGACGGCAAGCCGATCAGGGACCTTCTGATATAGGTTTAAGTAAACACGTCGTGCTCTTCTAAGCTCAACGCCGACGGCGCGTGACACCACGGGGCGGGCCACCGATTTTTCGCCGTGGCGTGGTGGCCCTCGCGGGGCCGCGCAGGCTGCGCCGACCGGGTACGGGACCCGGTTTTGGCTCGCTGACAATATCAAACAACAGCCCGCCTGAGACGGGTGTGGCCTCCATCAGCCGCACCTTAACCCGCGCACCCAATTCCCAGCGGTCGCCGGTTTCAGACCCGATCAAGGCATGGCCGGCCTCGTCATGGTGGAAATATTCACTGCCCAACCGCATCACCGGGACCAGACCATCGCCGCCTGTCTCATCCAGACGCACAAACACACCAAACCGATTGACGCTGGTGATGCGGGCTTCAAACACCGCCCCGACGCGTTCGGAGAGGAAGGCGGCCACATAACGGTCCGTGGCTTCGCGCTCTGCGGCCATGGCGCGCCGCTCAGTGGCTGTGATGGCTTCAGCAATCTTTTGAAGCTGGTCGGGTGTGGCTTTCTTCAGGCCATCGTCCCCCAATCCCAAGGCACTGATCAGCGCCCGGTGGACAATGAGGTCAGCATAGCGGCGAATGGGGGATGTGAAATGGGCATAACGGCGCAGATTAAGGCCAAAATGGCCAAGATTATCAGTGTCATAAATGGCCTGGGCCTGGGTGCGCAGCACCACCTCATTGATCATCTGAGCATGCTCAGTCGGGGCGGCCAGCGCCAGAACGCGATTGAAGCGGGCCGGTGTTGGCGGCTGGCCCTTGGCCCATTTCAGATTGACGGTTGCCAGAAAATCCCCCAGCGCCGCAAGCTTGGTCTCGCTGGGCTGATCATGCACCCGATAGATAAGGGGCGAGCGTTTGTCTTCCAGCGTTTCTGCCGCACACACATTCGACAGGATCATCATTTCTTCGATCAGGCGATGGGCGTCAAACCGCTCCCGCACGGCTATCGACACCACCTGACCTTCGGGCGACAAGATGATCTTGCGTTCGGGACTGTCAATTTCAAGCGGTTCGCGCTGGTCGCGGGCCTTTTCCAGCGCCCGATAGGCTGCCCATAAAGGCTTGAGAACGGGATCCAGCAAAGGCGCAGTCTGTGCATCGGGGGCGCCATCAATGGCCCGTTGGGCTTGGGTATAGGTGAGGCTGGCGGCACTTTTCATCAGCCCGCGCACGAAGCGATGGCTTTGCTTGTGGCCACCCGCATCGATCCGGATTTCAAGGGCCAGACAAGGCCGCTCGACCCCTTCCATCAGCGAACAGAGATCGGCTGACAAACGCTCTGGCAACATGGGGACCACACGGTCCGGGAAATAGACCGAATTGCCCCGTTGCAGCGCGCCATGATCAAGGGCAGAGCCCGGCGTCACATAATGGGCGACATCGGCAATCGCCACCACGATCTTATGCCCGCCGCCCGGCAAAGCTTCGGCATAGACCGCATCATCATGGTCGCGCGCATCATCGGGGTCGATGGTGATCAGCGGAAGCGAGCGTAAGTCCTCTCGCGACCCCAGCGGCGCAGGTCCGGCGGCGGCGGCCTCGGCGCGTTCATCATCGGAGAAGCCCATGGGAATGCCATGGGCGGCAATCGCCAGAATGCTTGCGGCTTTGGGATTGTCACTGTGGCCGAAGATATCGACAATCTCGGCTTTCTTCGGCCCATAGCCACGATGGGGCAGCAAGCGGGCCGCCACAAGGTCGCCATCCTTAGCCCCTTTGGCATGTTCGGGCAGGATCATCCAATCATGGCGATGCTTCTTGTCAGACGGCACCAGACGCCCGCCACCAGCCCCAGCGTGACCTGGCCGCACATCTGCTGCCCGGAACACGCCAAACACTTTTTCCACTGTCCGGCCAAGCTGCTTGATAATCTGAACGTCATAATCGCCATCGCGGTTTTGGCGTGTCTTGCCGACAAAACGGTCACCGACCCCCGGGGCTGGGCCTGTCGGGCGCGCGGTGCCGCGCGGCAGATGGACCCGCACCAAAGGCCCAAACACTTCATCATCTCGGCCCATCGCACGGGCCATCAGATCACCCTCGCCATCAATCTCGATGATTTGAAACACCCCGCCATCGGGTGGAACGGCGCTGCTGGCCACATCCTTGCGCCCGGTTCGGGCAATTGCCCCCTCGCTGCTCAATTCTTTCAGCAGAGCCTTCAAGGCGCGTCGATCATCGCCCTTCAGGCCAAAGGCGATGGCGATCTCACGCGGGCCCATGGCAGTCTTGGCCTGGTTGAGAAAAGCCAAAAGGGTCTGCCGGTCAGGTACGCCAAGGCTCTGCCGCTTGACCGGCTTGGACGCGGCCTTGCCCTTGTCGCCATTGCCGCGGCCTTTCTTCTTCATGCCTTGGCTGCCTTGGTAGGGGCTTTCTTGGCAGCTGGCTTCTTGGCTGTGGCCTTTTGGGTCGGGGCCTTTTTGGTTGCAGCCTTCGCTTTGGTGACTTTTTTGGCGGCAGGCTTGGCGGCTGCAGCCTTTTTCGCCGCTGGCTTCTTTTTGCCGACACCAACAACGGCGATCCGCGCCTCGATCAGCGCAAGCGCGGCATCACGGGTCAAGGTGGCAGGGTCTGCGCCCTTTGGCAGGGTGGCGTTGGTGGTGCCGTCGGTGACATAGGGGCCATAGCGCCCCGACATGACTTTAATCACTGGCCCGCCGCCTTCGGGTGCGGCAAATTCCTGCAAGGCAGCAGGGGCTGCACGCTGGTTGCGGCCACCCCCGGCGCGCTTTTCAGCCAGTACGGCGACCGCCCGATTGAGACCAATCTCGAACACATCCTCAATCGTGCCAATATTGGCATAGGTCTTGGCATGCTGAACATAGGGTCCGAACCGCCCCAGATTGGCGACAATCGGCTCGCCATCTTCGGGGTGAGCCCCCACGGTGCGTGGCAGCGACAACAGGCGCAGCGCACGCGCCAAATCAAGGTCAGAGGCTGCCCAGCTCTTGGGCAAGGACGCACGCTTGGGCTTTTCGCCCTCGCCCAATTGGACATAGGGGCCAAAGCGGCCTGCCTTTAGCCAGACGTCCAAACCGCTTTCAGGGTCCAAGCCCAATTGCCGGTCGCCACTGGCTTCGGGTGCGTCGGCCCCAGGTGCTGTCAATTGGCGGGTATAGCGGCACTCAGGATAGTTGGAGCAGCCGATAAAGGCCCCGAATTTGCTGGTCTTGAGAGACAGCCGTCCATCAGTGCAGGTTGGGCAGGCGCGGGGATCTTTGCCATCGCCCTTGTCTGGGAAGATATGGGGGCCAAGCGACTCATTGATGGCATCGAGTACCTGAGATGTGCGCAAGTCGCCGGTATCGGCAATCGCCCGGGAAAAATCCTCCCAGAACTCGCGCAGCAAGATGCGCCAGCCCAAATCGCCTGATGAGACCAGGTCAAGGCGTTGTTCGAGGTCTGCGGTGAAGTCATATTCGACATATTTGGAAAAGAAGTTTTCCAGAAACGCCGTGACGAGGCGACCCTTATCGTCGGGAATGAAGCGGTTCTTGTCCATATGAACATAGTCGCGATCCCGCAGCACGGTGAGAATGGAGGCATAGGTCGAGGGCCGACCAATGCCCAATTCTTCCATCTTCTTGACCAAAGTGGCTTCTGAATAGCGCGGTGGCGGTTCAGTAAAGTGCTGGGTCGACGTGATGTCGCTGGTCTTGACCTTGTCGCCCGCACGCAGATTGGGCAGGCGGCGGCTATCCTCATCGGCCTCATCATCGCGGCCTTCCTGATACAGGGCGAGAAAGCCGTCAAACAAAATCACTTGGCCCGTGGCGCGCAGGCCGGCGCGGCCCTTTGTGTCAATCAGATCAATCGTGGTGCGCTCGACAATGGCCTGTTCCATTTGGCTGGCAATCGCGCGCTTCCAGATCAATTCGTACAATTTGGCCATATCGCCTTCCAGCCGCAATTTGCTGGGATGACGATGAGGATCAGTAGGTCGGATCGCTTCATGTGCTTCCTGAGCATTTTTGGCTTTTGAGCTGTAATAGCGAGGTTTTTCGGGAACAAACTCGCTGCCAAAACGCTCACCAATGACCGCCCGGCATTGCAGGATGGCGGCCTGATCCATGGCGACACCATCGGTCCGCATATAGGTGATGAGGCCTAAAGTCTCCCCGCCAATATCAACCCCTTCATAGAGTTTCTGGGCAACTTGCATGGTGCGCTGGGCATTAAAGCCCAGTTTGCGACTGGCCTCTTGCTGCAGGGTAGAGGTGGTAAAGGGTGGGGCAGGCGATCGCTTGAGCGGCTTGGCTTCCAGGCTTGCGACCTCAAATTGACCCGCCATCACGGCTTGTTTGGCGGCTTCGGCAGAAGCGGCATCGGCCAGATCAAACTTGTCGAGTTTCTTGCCATCGAGGCTCACCAAGCGTGCCTCAAACGGAACCCCAATGTCTGCTTTGGCTTGCGCTGTTACCGTCCAATACTCGCGGGGCTTAAAGCGCTCAATCTCCATTTCGCGCTCGACCACCAGCCGCAAGGCCACCGACTGGACCCGCCCGGCAGAGCGTGAGCCCGGCAGCTTGCGCCACAGAACCGGCGACAGATTAAAGCCGACCAGATAATCCAAAGCCCGGCGCGCCAGATAGGCGTCGACCAATTCCTGATCAATCTGGCGAGGGTTGGCCATGGCGGCCAGGACAGACTCCTTGGTGATGGCGTTGAACGTGACGCGCGAGATCGCCTTGTCTTTGAGAACTTTGCGCGCCTTGAGGGCTTCAAGCAAATGCCAGGAGATCGCTTCACCCTCGCGATCAGGGTCGGTGGCCAGGATCAGACTGTCGGCCTTCTTCACCCGCTCAGCAATATCGCGAATGCGGGCTGCACCCTTGCTGTCGGCTTCCCAGACCATGGCGAAATCCTCGTCCGGACGGACAGAGCCATCCTTGGAGGGCAGGTCGCGCACATGGCCGAAACTGGCGACCACATCATAATGGCTGCCGAGATATTTGTTGATGGTCTTGGCCTTGGCCGGTGATTCAACGACAACGAGATGCATGAGTGGCGTTTCAAGATAAAGGGTGGATGGTGACCAATACAGTCAGTCCCGCGCGGAGGTGTCTTTGCAATGGCACCAATGTCAATGGGTTTCCGCAAATCCAGATGTAATGCATCTTGACGTGTGGCGCTTGCGTGTTACAACTAAAAATATCAAACAACAGGTAACGCTCGCTAAAGGTGAAACATGCCTGCAGGACATGATCATGTCGCGCCCACCGCTGTCAACAACCTCCCCGAGGTCGCCGATTTCATCCGCAATCTGGCCCTGGAACTCGAACAGCTGAGCGAGGATAATGGCATGGAGGGTGTGGCCGCCTGCCTGCGGGCTGCCGCGCAAGAGGCGCGACGGGCAAAAGACCATGAGCGCATGGTCAAACTGGGCCTGAAACCAACCCGCCGGGTTGGGTAGTTGCCCGGCCGGCAAGTTCCAATTCGACGATGATGGCTGCCAAAGTTCGCCACGGCAGGCCGGCATCCGTGGCCAGATCATTCAAGCTCACCGGGACGGCAGACAAAAGTCGGCTCACTTTGTCGATATCAGTATCCTGCAACACAATGCCCTGGTCCTCATGACCATAAGAGACCGGCTTGCTTTCGGTCAGCCCACGTCCGCTTTGCAGACACGCCAGAATATCTGACACGCTGGTGACAAGTTGTGCGCCATCCCTGATCAGCCCGTTGGGACCTGCCGCGCGCGGATCCAGCGGAGAGCCTGGCACCGCCATGACATCGCGTCCCTGTTCTGCCGCCAGCCGGGCCGTGATGAGCGAACCGGACCGGGCCTCAGCCTCCACCACCACAATTCCTTGGCTGAGCCCTGAGATGATACGGTTGCGGCGGGGAAAATCGCGCGCATGAACCGTGGCATAGAGCGGGCTTTCCGACACCAGCACGCCGCGATCGGCAATCTGATGATAGAGGCTTTCATGTTCTGGAGGATAAATATGATCAAGCCCGCCTGCCAAGACAGCCACGGTCCCGGTGGTCAGGCTGGCGGCATGGGCGGCGCCGTCAATCCCGCGTGCCAGACCTGAGGCGATGACATAGCCTGCTTGTCCTAAACCGGCTGAAAACTCCCGCGCTAAGCGCAAGCCCGCTGCCGAGGCATTGCGTGCCCCAACCATGCCGACCATGGGTCGGGCGAGGAGCCCTGCCTGTCCCACAATGCTGATTACGGGTGGAGGTGGGGTAAGGGCGGCTAAGCCGCGCGGGAAATCCGGCTCGCAAGCTGCCAAGATCATGCCGCCGAGCTTGTGCGTGGCGGCAATCTCATCCTCGGCTTGGGCGGTAGAGATGAGCTGGATTGGCTTGCCGCGGGCTTGCCGCGACAGGTCCGGCAAGGCCGCCAACACATGGCTAACGTGACCATATCGGGCCAGAAGGCCGAAAAAAGTAACCGGACCAATGCCGTCGCTGCGGGCCAACCGGACCCAGTCGCGGCGGTCGCGGTCACTCAACACCTGATGGGTGTGCATGTCTATTTCTTGCCGATTTTAGGCTCTTCACCCTTGATCAGGCGGGAGAGATTTTCCCGGTGTCTGATCCAAACCAGTACTGACATGAAAAGCGTGGCGCCAATCCCGATGGGGCTGGCCTGGAAGACCACTGCAAGCAGTGGCGCGGCTGCAGACGCCACCAACGCACCCAATGACGAATAGCGGAAGGTAAAGGCTGTGGCCAACCACAAGGCCCCAGCCAGAACGCCAACCGGCCAAGAGCCGACCAGCAAGGTACCAAAGAAGGTTGCCACCCCTTTGCCACCCTTGAATTTAAGCCAAATGGGGAAACAATGACCCAATAAAGCCGCAGCCCCAGCCAGCATGCCCGCATCGGCGGAGAAGAAATGGCGGGCCAGCACCAAAGCAGCGGCAGCTTTGGCTGCATCCAGCACCAATGTGGCCAAGGCCACATCCTTGCGCCCGGTGCGCAGAACATTGGTGGCCCCGATATTGCCCGACCCGACTTGGCGAATATCACCTAAGCCAGCCATCCGCGTCAGCACGAGACCGAACGGGATCGAGCCCAAGAGATAACCGCCCAGAACTGCAATCAGATAATCCATCATCCCCCCAGCTTCAGCTGTGGCATGGTGCCCACAAGACCCTTATTCGGCCGCTGTGAAAACCGGCTTGCCCCCAACCCAAGTGCTCAAAACCTTACCCTGCATTGTGCGGCCATCATAGGGGGAATTGCGTGATTTCGACACCATGCGGCTGGCGTCAAAGCGGATGGGGAAACCCAGATCCACCACTATGAGATCAGCCGGTGCACCGGCCTCGATGCGGCCTTGCGGCAAACCGAGCAGCTGGGCTGGCCCGATGGTGAGCGCGCGTATCAGATCCAAGAGTTCAATCAGACCTTCGTGGTAGAGCAGAAGTGCGGCTGGCAGCACTGTCTCCAAGGCACTGGCCCCAAAGGCGGCCTCATCAAAGGGGAGGCGCTTTTCTTCTGCCGGGCGCGGATCATGACCTGAGACGATCACATCAATCAGGCCAGAGCGGACACCATCGACCAAGGCCAGGCGGTCCTGCTCGGTCCGCAGGGGCGGGGAGAGTTTGGCAAAGGTGCGATAATCGCCCAAATCATTCTCATTCAAGGTCAGATGATGCACGCTGACGGAGGCGCTGACATCCAGTCCCTGCGCTTTGGCGGCCTGAATGCGGTGAAGCGTGGCTTCTGCTGAAATCATGTCGATCAGCAGTTTCGCACCGGTCAGCTCAGCCAATTGAATATCGCGATTGGCGGCGATGGTTTCAGCGGCCACGGCAATCCCTGACAGACCAAGGCGCGACGCCAGTTCACCCATGTTCATCATGCCACCTTCGCTCAAGAAGGGATCTTGCGGGCGTGAGGCGATCAGGCCGTCAAAAGCAGTGGCATAAGACAGGCAGCGCTGCATGGTGCGGGTGCTGATGATGGGCTTGTCGGCATTGGTGAACATGACGGCCCCGGCCTCTGCCATCAGGCCCAATTCGGCGATGCGTTCGCCCTTAAGCCCGACAGTCAATGCCCCTGCGGCCAAAACCCGCGCGGGCGACTGGTCGCGCCCACGCCGGGTGATGAAGTCAATCAAGGCAGCATCGTCAATCACATGGTGGGTGTCGGGCTGAAGCACCATGGTGGTTACCCCCCCAGCGACTGCTGCTTTGCCAGCTGTCGCCAAGGTTTCACGCTGTTCTTCCCCGGGTTCGCCGGTCGACACATGCAAGTCGATCAGCCCCGGCATCAGCGCATGGCCATCACAATTGATGATGCGGGCCTCAGGATGACGTGGCAGGCTGGGGCCGACGGCCCGTATCAGATCCCCGGCCACCAATACCTCACCCGGCCCATCATAATTGCTGGCCGGGTCAACCAAGCGGGCATTGATGAAATGAATGAGGCCCTCAGACATCGAGCACCTCATCATTGGCACCATGGCTGGCCAAGGCTTCTAGAACCGCCATGCGCACAGCCACCCCGGATTCAACCTGATCGACAATGAGCGAGACGCGCGGATCATCGGCAATGTCAGAATCAATCTCCACCCCGCGGTTCATCGGACCTGGATGCATGACTTTCACATGTGGGGCCGCATAGCTGAGTTTACGGGCATCAAGGCCATAGAAGCGGAAATATTCCCGTGCCGAGGGCACATAGCCGCCATTCATGCGCTCTAATTGCAGGCGCAGCATCATGACAACATCCACGCCATCTAGGCCCTCAACCATCGAGTGGTAGATCTCACAGCCCCAACGGTCGACATCGGCCGGCATCAGCGTGGGTGGGGCAATGAGGCGGACACGGGCCCCCAGCATCGACAGCAAAATGACATTGGAGCGCGCCACCCGTGAGTGCAGCACATCGCCACAAATGGCGACCGTTAGCCCCTCGACATGGCCGAACGACCGTTTAAGCGTCAGCGCATCGAGCAGTGCCTGGGTCGGATGCTCATGTGTGCCATCCCCTGCATTGATGACCGAACAGCCCACTTTGCGCGCCAAAAGCTGAGCTGCGCCCGATGCACCATGACGCAGCACCAAAATGTCTGGCCCCATGGCATTCAGTGTGGCGGCCGTGTCCAGCAAAGTCTCGCCCTTGGCCACCGACGATGATTTGACCGCCATATTGACGGTGTCAGCACTCATGCGCTTGCCGGCCAATTCGAAACTGGCTTGGGTGCGGGTGGAGTTCTCAAAGAACAAATTGACCAGCGTGCGGCCCTTTAATGTCGGCAGCTTTTTCTCGCGTGCTTGGGTAAAGGGCAGAAAGACTTCCGCCCGCTCGATCAGTTCCAGCGCTTCAAGCCGGTTCAAATCGCCGATCTGTAATAAGTGGCGCTTGGTGAAAGGCGCGCGGCTTGGGGGCAATTGCGGCATCATGCGTGTGCGCGCCCCCAAACATTATAGCCTGCAAAGCGCGGTGTGCCCGGCAGATACATTGTTTGCACCTCCTCGCAGACAAAGCCGCCAGCCTCCAACATGCCTTGGGTATTGCGCGTCAAATGGCACCCACCGGCAATGGCTTTCCAGACAGGCTCGATGAAGGTCTGCGTGCGGGCGGTCTTGATGTCTGGGGCGCGGCCATGTTCGCAAAATAGGATTTGCCCGTCCGGCTTGAGAAGGCGGTGGGCTTCGGCCAAGGCCGCAGGCGCATCGGGGATGGTGCACAGCGCATAGGTAAACAGGATGGTATCTGCGCAGGCATCGGGCAAACCTGTTGCCTCAGCCCCGGCCACCACTTCCTCAACAATAATATCGCTGCGGCGCTGATCACGCTGCCAGTCAAGCATGGCTTTGGAAGGCTCCACCGCAATGACTTTGCTAACCCGGCTTGCATCAAGAAATGCCAGATTGCTGCCAGAGCCAAACCCCATATCGATCACAACACCGCGCGCTTGTGGGACGATCTTGGCCCGTTGCTTGGCGATGGGCTTTGCCCCGCAGGCGCAGCCAATTAAACGGGGCAGGATGAAGCGGTCATAAAAGCCTAAGCCCATCTCAGCGCCGTCCCCGCAAATTGATGGTCCGCTCTCGCAGCCAAGACAGGATCGCCCAGCTGTGGGCATCATGGCGCACTTTTTTGAGCGCCTCTTCCACCGGTACCCACACCAATTCATGGTCGGGTTCGATTGGGCTGCCTTCTGTGGCGGTCAGTTCCACTTCGAAAAAGACCGAGAGCGAATTGGTTGGCACCCCGTCATTGATCCAGAATTGGCCCGCCCGGTTCAATTGGCGAACCGGCCATACTGTCAGGCCCGTTTCCTCATCAAACTCCCGCACCACGGCCTCGGCATCACTTTCTCCGCTTTCGACCCCACCGCCTGGCAGATCATAGTGAAAGCGAGTCGCATCGCCGACCTTGACCAGGGCGATCTTCTCATCATTGCGCGCACACAGGCCATAGACGCTGGGTCGCTCTTTATAGATTTTGCCGTGTTCGGTGCGCCCGAACTGCATGGAAAAATGCGCCATGAGCGTCTCATATGACAGGTTGGCCCGCCCGGAAAGCGGGCTCGGCAGATGTGTGTTCGCACCGTTGGGCGAGAATTATTCAGGGCATTGGCACTCACAGATAGACCTTGCCTATGTGAGAAGAATTATTCTGCTTTATAATGAGATGTTTAATGCGATTTGTTTGCGCATCGTCTCAGCCAATAGCCAGAGGCAAGGGCTGCCTCCGATCCTACTTGCGGCCAAATAGCCGCTCAATATCGTTCAAAGATAATTTCACAAAAGTTGGCCGTCCGTGATTGCATTGGCCCGAACGTGGGGTGCGTTCCATTTCGCGCAGGAGAAAATTCATTTCTTCCCCGGTCAAATGCCGTCCAGCCCGCACAGAGCCATGACAAGCCATGGTTGCCAGCACTTCATCAATGCGCTCTTTCAACGACAGGCCCTCGTCAAAGGCTGCCAGATCATCGGCCAAATCCTGCAGGAGTTTGCGTGCATTGACCTTGCCCAAAAGGGCTGGGGTCTCGGTGACGGCAATCGCACCACGGCCAAAGCCCTCAATCCCAAGCCCAAAACTGGCAAATTCCTCAGACCGGGCCAGCAGGCGCTCACAGTCAGCCTCGTCAAGTTCGACGATGTCGGGGATCAGACTGGGCTGGCGGGCAACACCATGACCCGCCATCGCGGCCTTCATTCTTTCTAAGGTCAGGCGCTCATGGGCTGCATGTTGGTCGACGATCACAAGGCCGTCGGCAGTCTCGGCAATCACATAGGTCGCGTGCAATTGGGCCTTTGCAGCCCCAAGCGGATAATCTTCCGGGGCTTGTGCCGCCGGCTGCAGGGCATCAGACGATGGTTGAGTAACCCCCGTCTCGGGCCAAAGCGTGCGGGCCTGGGGTTCTGATAAGCCCGACAGGAGGGAGGTGGCCTCGGCTTGTGCGTCAATCCAGCCCATCTGCGGCCGGACCATCATGGGGGCAGAGGCGTGGCTTTGCCCGCGCCAGGGCAGGGTTGAACCCGTTGACGCACCCAACGCACCCAAAGTTGCCTGACCCAGTGCTTGGGGACTGCGAACCCCGCTGGCACCCAGAGCATGGCGTAAAGCCCCAATCACCAGCCCGCGCACCAAGGCCGGGTCGCGGAAACGCACTTCGGTCTTGGCCGGATGGACGTTCACATCCACCAATCGGGGGTCCATCTCAAGGAAAAGGGCCAAGACAGGATGGCGGTCACGGGCCAGCACATCCTGATAGGCCGCGCGCGCGGCACCCTTCAGCAAGGGGTCTTTGACGGGGCGCCCATTGACGAACAAATGCTGGTGGCGGGCATCGCCGCGTGCCGCAGTCGGCAGACCCGCCAGACCCGTCAAACGGATCTCACCACGTTCAGCCTCAATAACCAAGGCATCTGCAGCGGCATCCTTGCCCAAAATCGCCGCCACGCGTGCTGCGCGCTGGGCGGCGGCATCTTTGCCCTCGGCGACCACTTTCAACGCCGTGCGTCCGTCCATGTCGAGGGTGAAAGCCACATCCGGACGGGCCAAAGCCAGCCGCTTGACCATATCGGATATGGCAAGGCTTTCGGCGCGTGCTGACTTCATGAAATTAAGCCGGGCAGGGGTGGCATAAAACAGGTCGCGCACATCCACCCGCGTGCCAGACCGCGCATTGGGCCAGGGCGCGGGCACAGGGTCGCTTTGTACCCCACCTTCAACCTTCAGGCTCCAAGCCTGATCTGCCCCTGCCGCGCGCGAGGTGATCGACAGTTTCGCAATGGCCCCGATTGACGGCAATGCCTCGCCGCGAAAACCCATGGTGGAAATAGCCAAGAGGTCGAGATGGCCGTCAGAATCAGGCGCCAGTTTGGAGGTTGCGTGACGCTCGATGGCCAGTGCCAATTGGTCCGGTGCCATGCCACAGCCATCATCTTCCACCAACAGGCGGCTGATGCCGCCATCTTCGGCCAAGATGCGAATGGTGGTCGCCCCCGCATCGAGCGCGTTTTCTACCAATTCCTTCACCGCCGCAGCCGGCCGCTCAATCACCTCACCAGCGGCGATTTGGTTGATGGCATCAGGGGGAAGGCGGGCGATCAGCATCGGGCCACCTTGGGACAAAAGCGGTGAGTCGACCAGTTGAAGGCGCAGGCCTTACATGCCTGGCAGTTTGAACCCGCGCGGCTTATTTTGCTGGATGCTGACAGGCTGACCGCCCGTTGCGTTGCGAATAGCGGCTTTTTCAAGCCGCAGACGCTCTGCTTCAGCTTCGGCCATCAGCGGGTCGGCGGGCTGGGTTGGAGCCGGAGCGGCAAGGCCCATGATACGGTCTGCCAGATTGGTAGGCTTGCGAGCCACACCGCCCGTCTCTTCATCAATCACGGCGCGGATACGTGGGTCAGCATTGGTGCCACCGGCCTTTTCCACCAAAAGACGCTCACCATCAGATGCGGTTGCCCCCAATTGCACGCCGAACACGGCATTGCGGGCTTGCAGATCGGCGCGCAATTCCATCGGGCGGGCTTCGCCGGGACGGGGTGGGCGCAGGTTGAATTCAGGCGGCACAACCAGCGGAGCCTTCGACACAACACGGAACTCGTCAGGGGCGGTCTTTTCGCTGCCCAAGGCCTGCCGAACGCTGGTGCATCCACCCAGGGTCACAAATGCCAGACCAGTCACGGCCAGAAGGCCAAAATGGGATTTCTTCACAGCTTTCGCTCCCTGTCATTCAATTCCGGCGGGCAGGCGGGTCACGCACCAAGGCCCAAGCCGAGACAAACCTTCACCCTCTTTTAGACGCAAGCCCGCCTCAAGGTCCAGTCGTCAGGCCGCAGACGTCTCAGAAGATTTATCTGACGGTGAATCTTGTTTCGATTGTGGCGGATCGTCGGGGTTCATCAGCATATCCAACGCCAGTAGGATCGCCCCGACCGTGATGGCTGCATCGGCTACATTGAAGACCCAAGGGAAATAGAGCCCTGAAAAATTCAGGAAATCAGCCACTGCACCAAAGCGGACGCGGTCAATCATATTGCCAATGGCCCCACCAATCACGAGGCTCAAGGCCAGAAATGTCTGCCGCCTCTGGGCTTTGAACAACCAGATGGCAAAAATACTGGCAATCCCGGCAGATAGGGCCACCAGTGCCCAACGCTGCCAATCGGCATGGGCTTTCAAGGCCCCGAAGCTGACGCCATAATTCCAGACCATGGTGAGGTCGAAGATGGGTGATATCTCAATATGGCCAAGGATCAGCAGGTCTAAATGGTTCAAGACCCAATATTTGCTGATCTGATCAAGGCCCAGAATAAGCAGGATCAGCCCAACACCCCAGATGGGTGCAGGCGATGGAGCTGGCGGGCGTTTGGCTTTGGGCGATGTCATGGCCGCTCTTTAGCGGCTTTTGGGCAGGCGTGGAAACGCAACAAACAGTGAGGCGACAGGCCGCACTATCCGGCTTTCAGCATGGTGTTGGCCAGATCAAGCGCATTGGCCATCGCCCGCTTCAGGGCTGGTGGGGCAAGGATTTCAAGCTTCCCACCCCAGCGAAACAGGCTCCAGGCCAGTTCATTCAGACCCCCGCCATGCAGCCGTACCAGCAGCGCCCCATCTTCTTGGGGTTCAAGGCTCTGGCGTGGATGGAAGACCCAGCGGCTGGCTTCTTCGGCAAAATCTGGAAATACGCGCAAACACACGTCCACCGTGTCTTCCTGATAAACGCCGAATGAGCGCTCTGAATAGGCTTGCAAGTCAAAGCCCTCCGGCGCGCCGCCGGGCACATCCAGCATAATGGGTGACCTCATGCGGTCGATCCGCCACATGCGCGGGGGAGCGTCCTCGCTGACATGGGCTTCACGCGCGATCAAATAGGCTTCTCCGCCAAACAAAATGCCATAGGGGACAAGATCGCGCTGGCGCGGGCCACCTGAACCGCCCGAATAATGCACTTGCACCTGTTTGAGAGCCAAAAGCGCATCGCGCAACACTTGCAGGACGTCCTTGTCCACACTGGCGCGCGGTCCTGGCTGCACAGCGATGGCCTCAGCCTGCATCAGCGCCTCAATGTCGGTGGCCAAGCGGCGCTTAACATTGGATTTGAGCGCGGACAGCAATTTGGTCTCAAGACTGCTGAGCGCATGGGCAGCTTGCGGATTGGCCCGTTCAAGCTGCTTTTGTGCGGTGGTGAGGGCAGCCATCTCCTCACTTGTCGGGGCCAGCGTGAAGCTGTCGAGCCCCTTGGGCAGCCGCCAACGCTTGGTAGGCGGGTCAGAAATCTCTTCAAGATCGGGATACATCATCGCCAATTGATCGCGCATGCGCTCAATCGTGCGGCGTTTGACATCCAGCTTCTCAGCCATTTCATCGAGGGTCAGGCCATAGGAGCTGGCCGCCAAATGGCGGGCGAGTTCAACAAGGCGGGCAGATTTTTCGTGTCGCATGCGCTCTTCTCGCCCTGAATCTCTGGCAAGGTCAAACGCGAAAAACCATCGACTTGCTCTGAACTTGGGTCTAGAGCCAGCGCCATGAAAGACCTGCCGATCTCCCCGCTCGCCCCCGATGCTTTTCCAGACCTGCCCAACGTGGCGGGCATGCAGGCCTCTGCCACCCGCGTGGGGTTTTATGCCGGGACGCGCAATGATCTGATGACGGTGATATTCCCGCACGGTGCCAGTGTGGCCGGAGCGTTGACGCGCAGTGCAACCCGCTCGGCGGATGTGGATTGGTGTGCGGCCCAACTGCCCAAGGGTCGGGCGCGGGCGCTGGTGGTCAATGCCGGTAATTCAAATGCTTTTACTGGTCCAGCCGGCGTGGCAAAGAATGCAGCCACCGTAAAACAGACGTGTGCCCTTGTGGGGTGCGCGCCTCACGAAGTCTTTCTGGCGGCCACGGGTGTGATTGGGGTGCCTGTTGCGCCAAATCGTGTGGCCGACACTTTGCCACAGGCCATTGCTGCTTTGGCTGCGCCGGATTGGGAAGCATTGGCGCGGGCTTTTTCCACCACCGACACATTTCCCAAAGGGGCCGGGGCCTGTTTAGACCTTGATGGGGTTGAGGTGCGGATCGCGGGCCTTGCCAAAGGCTCGGGCATGATCGCCCCCAATATGGCAACCATGTTGGCTTTCGTATTCACCGATGCCGACATTGCCCCCTCTGTCCTGCAATCATTGGTCTCTGCCCATGTCGAGACCACGTTCAATGCCATTACTGTTGACAGCGATACCTCAACCTCCGACACGCTTTTGGTGTTTGCCACCGGGGCAAATGGGGCCAGCCCCATCACCACACAGGATGATCCCCGGCTGGGTGCCTTCTCAGAAGCCCTCCGCCAAGTCCTGTTGGATCTGGCCTTGCAGGTGGTCCGTGACGGGGAAGGGGCGCAAAAACTGATCCAAGTCACGGTCGAAGGGGCGCACAGTGACGCGTCTGCCCGCGCCATTGCCTTTGCCATTGCCAATTCACCCTTGGTCAAAACCGCCATCGCCGGGGAAGATGCCAATTGGGGCCGGGTTGTTATGGCCGTTGGCAAGGCGGGAGAGCCCATTGCGGTCGACAATATGGCGGTGCGTTTTGGCGGGGAATGGACCGCGCGACATGGCGGTGCGGTTGACTATGATGTTGCCCAAGTTGATGCCCATATGAAAGGCCAAGAGATTGATATTCTTGTCAATGTAGGTTTGGGAAACGGGCGGGCCATTGTTTGGACTTGTGACCTGACCCATGGTTACATCAAGATCAATGGCGACTATCGTTCCTAAACAGGATCAATTTTATGACTTTGGAAGGCAAATATTTAAGACTTATGGCCTAACATTGGAAAGGGTAGGGCGTATGCGACTGGTACTTGTGGCCGCAGCAGCTTTGATTGATGGGAACGGGGCCGTGTTATTAGCTCAACGACCAGAGGGCAAAAGTCTTGCAGGGCTGTGGGAGTTTCCCGGCGGCAAGATTGAAGCTGGCGAGCGCCCAGAATCTGCCCTTTGCCGCGAGCTTTTTGAGGAATTGGGTGTCGATGTTGCGCCCGCTGACCTTGAGCCTTTGGGCTTTGCGTCGCACACCTATGAAAACTTTCACCTCCTCATGCCCCTGTGGACCACCCGCACGTGGCAAGGCCAGCCCCGTGGTCGCGAGGGTCAAGCCTTGGCATGGGTTCAGCCAGAGGCCCTCCAAGACTATCCTATGCCGGCAGCGGATTTGCCTTTGATCCCTGTTCTTTCATCCCATTTGTTTCAGAGCCAGAACGCATGAATTGGAAGCGATTGAAAAATGAACGCGGTGCCACAGCCATTGAATATGGCTTGATCGCGGCCTTCATGACAGTTGTGATGATTGTGGGCTTGCGCCATGTCGGCACCAGCAGCGATGGCATGTATGCCAATGTGACGTCAAATATTCTCGCCGCCATTGGTCGATAACAGGCACCAGACAGCGGGAACTTAGTCCAGATTGACCAAACCCAATATGGTGGACCCGTCCCGAGAAGGGCCTGGATGAATTCAGGCCTTGGAATGATTTACCCCAGAGGCGCTGTGCGCACGGCTCAAGTCATATGGGCCAAATCAATTCGGCTCTAGCTGGCGACATCATCACCCGGCTTGATCCCGGTTGAAATCTCTTGGGTCCCCAAAGCATCGGCCAGACGCATACGCGCGCTGCCAGGCCGCAAAGGCTTTTGCTGACTGGCATGGGGAGCCCAACCCGTTAGGGTGATCAACTCAAATGTGGCCCGGATCCGCCCATCTGGGTCGGCATGATGGGACTGATACAGGTCTGCCGCGCGCGCGATGAGTGAGCGCGTGAGCTTTCGTGTTGGCTTGGCAGCAAAGGCCGCGGTTTCACCCATGGCTTTGAGGTCGCGCAACAAGCCGAACATATTGGCATAGCGCACCGTCACAACATCACTGTCAGCAACCGGCAAAGCAAAGCCTGCGCGCTGAAGCAATTGGGCACCATCTTGGGCGTCGGCAAAGGGTGAGACCCGAGGCTGAGGCTCGCCATGGGCTTCGGTTTCAGCTTGCGCCAGACAGGCGCGCAATTCCTGCAGCGTTCGTCCGCCGAGAAAACTTGCCAGAAATAACCCATCGGGACGCAATGCAAGGCGGACTTGGGCCAGAAATCCCGGCACATCATTGACCCAGTGCAATCCCAAAGTGCTGACCACCAGATCAAGGCTTTGATTGGCCAAAGGCATATGATCCTCATCAGCCACAAAGCCAGGTTCATTTTTGCCGGCAAAATAGGCAGAGCTGAGGTCGCACGCGGCCACAAAGCCGATTTTAGCTGCCAAATCACGATTCTCTGCCAAAGTTTCGGCAAGATAGCGACCGTGCGAACCGATATCGAGCACAATCTCAAACCGGCGGTTGATAAAGTCCAAACGCTCACACACGTCTGCAACTGCCCGCTGTTTGAGGAAGGACACGCCATGAAAGCCGCGCGCAGCACGGCCGCGCCGCTTCGCCAAAAGGCGGCGATCAAACATCCGATTTGATTCTAGGCTTTCCATCATGATCAGATGTGCGCTATTTATGAGAGGATGACTACAGGTGGAAACATGTCGGCGCAACGCTCGCGACTGGCGCGGGTGGGACGTACACTTGCCGACCTGATTTGGCCACCGCGGTCGCTGCTTTCAAGCGCCCGTGTTGACCGACTGGGAACACTTGAACCTGAGCTGTGGCAAGCCTTGGCATTTCTGCATGGTCCGGGCTGCCAGCGTTGCGGTATTCCATTGCCAGAGGCGACCAGCCCAGACATCATTTGCCCGGCCTGTCTGGTCGCGCCACCCGTCTATGAGCGGGCACGCGCTGCCCTAGTTTATGACGATTTATCCCGGCCCATGGTCCTTGACCTTAAACATGGCGGTCGCAAGGATGGTCTGCCTGCCTTTGCCAACTGGATGGCAGAAGCTGCCCCTTTTGCTTTAGAAGCCGATCAGATTGTGCCTGTCCCCTTGCATTGGTCGCGCCTTTGGCAGCGGGGCTATAATCAATCTGCTTGGCTAGCCCACGCTTTTGCCACGCGGGTTGGCAGGCGCTTTAATCCCGATTTAGTAAGCAGAAAGCGGGCCACGCCAAGCCAGAATGGTCTCTCAGCGACTGGCCGCAAACGCAATGTCCAGGGGGCCTTTGTCGCCCAAGCCGCAATTAAGGACCAGTCCATCATTTTGGTTGATGATGTGATGACGACGGGGGCAACCTTGCAAGCCTGCACGCGCGCTTTGCTGCGGGCCGGAGCCGCGCACGTATCCTGCGTGACATTGGCCCGGGTTGTCAGGTCTGCCAAACTGGATGGGGTCACCTCATCGCCTGAGGACACGCTGGAGCCGATTGATGCGTGAAGAATTGCTGGTGAACACCGAGACTTCCCTTTCATCGCGTCCGGCATTCATGGATCAGATGATTGGCAATCGTGCCAAGCTTTGGAAGACCTTGGGAGGCGGCATTCTGATCTTGGTGATCTGGCAATTGACGATTGCGGTGATTGCCCTGCTTTACCCGCCTCTTAAGAACATGGTGATGGGTGGGCCAACTGCCGTGGATACCAAAACCGAGGTTATGGGCGCACTGGCTCTGACAATCGGCGGTTTCGGTCCTGCATTTCTGCTTCTGCTGGCGTGGCGCAAAGGGGTTGAGCAAGCCCCCATTGCGGGTCTGTTTACCGCCCAACCGCGGTTTCGGTGGTCATTGGCGGCAGCTGCTGCACTCACCATGTCGGTTTTCGCCATGGTGAGTTCAGCTCTCGTGGATCGCGACAGCTTGGCTCCACTCAATGATCGACTGGCCCGATTAACCGGGCAGGAATGGGCCTTGATGGTCACCGCATTTGCAATTGGCTTTGGCGTGCAGGCCACGTTCGAGGAAGTCTTTGTTCGTGGGTGGCTTTCGCAACATGTTCGCCGTTTTGTTCCATGGACCTTCATGGTCATCTTGGTGACATCAGCAATCTTTTCCTTGCTTCATTTCGGCCATTCGGGCTGGGCGACCTATGTTGTGACTTTCGCGTTTGGCATTCTGTTTGGCTATTCGGCCTGGCGGCTTAACGGGCTGGAAGCCGCTATTGGTGCCCATGTCGCCAATAATTTCATGAGTGCTCTGGTGATGGGCACATTGGTGTCGGGCAATCCCGCTGCCATGAGTGTGAGCGAGGCCTTGGCTTATGGCCTTTATCTGGCTGGCTTTGTCGGTTTGGTGGAAGTCTGGGCTCGGTTTGGGCCTGATCGGCGTCGGTCAGACTGAGATCCACGCCCGCCAGCTGGCTTGCCTGTGCCAGCCCCTGCCTGACGGCGCGCCCTGATCAATGCTTCTTCTTCCAACAGACTAACCCGTGTCTTGGCAGATTTTGGCGGGGGTTTGGGACCGCGCCTGTCGGGTTTGGTCGGCGGTTTGGCCGCGAGGTCGGGCTTAGGCGGGCGAGCAGTCCTTGCCATGACCCGATCGGGTGCAGCTGGCAATAATGGACCCAACATTTCCTTTAAAGCAGATGGGGCGACTTCCTCAACGCTGCCGGGCGGCATTTTGCCCAATTGAAACGGCCCATAAGACACCCGGATCAGGCGATTGACCTTCAAGCCAATGGCTTCAAGCACCCGACGAACTTCGCGGTTCTTGCCTTCGCGGATCGCCACAGTAATCCACGCATTGGCGGTTTCAGCCCGGTCGAGAATGGCCTCCATCGGCCCATAACTAATGCCGTCCACTGTAATGCCATCGGCCAATTTGGCCAATTCTTCCTGACTGACGCGACCAAAAGCGCGCACCCGATACCGTCGCAACCAGCCTGTGGAGGGTAATTCCAGCGCCCGGGCCAATTCCCCGTCATTGGTCAGAAGAAGCAAGCCTTCTGAACTTAAATCCAGACGGCCAACCGAAATGACCCGCGGCAAATCTTCGGGCAAATGATCAAACACCGTCTCCCGGCCTTGGGGGTCCTTGTGCGTCGTCACCAGACCGTCAGGCTTGTGATAGCGCCACAATCGTGTGGGCTCTGGCCCGTCTACCGGCTTGCCATCGACCAAAATCCGGTCTTGGGCAGTTACGTTGAAGGCAGGGCTTTCAAGCACTTTACCATTGACGCTGATGCGGCCTTCTTCAATCCAGCGTTCAGCTTCGCGGCGCGAGCAGAGACCGGCGCGCGCCAGAGCCTTGGCGATGCGTTCGCCGGCGCGCTCGCTCTGGCCTTCAGCCTTTGGCATGGGGGATTTGACCGATGTCGGGGCGGCGGGCGGCGTGCTGCGACCACCGGCACTGGTTGAGCCTAAGTGCGGTGCTTTTGAGTGCCGCTGTGGCCTGGCCTTTCGCGGCGCGCGGCTGTCGGCCCGGTCGCGTGTGTCATCAGTTGGATCATAGGTCATCGTGCTTGCGCCTTGCGGCCCTCCCGGGCGGCTGAGTGAAGCCGTGCTGATTGCAGGAAATCACCTAAAAGTCGAGCCCTTGATGGGAATGCCTGCGTCTTGTGTTCGCAACGGCATATGTTTTGCGGGGGAAATGAGGTCCCTGTCGGTTGACTTAAGTCGAGACACGCGCGCATGTCAGGCCCTGCACAGCCGACCATTTGATCTGTTTATCGCGAGGAAATCCCTCCTATGTTGTACCCTGCCGATATCCGCCCTTTGACTGGTCTGCGCTTTGTTGCTGCGTTCTGGCTGCTGATTTTCTTCTTTTGGGAGCGGTTTGATTTGGGACCACGTGACCAGATTGGTCTGGTGGCGGCAGGGACTTATGGGGTGGATTTGTTTTTCATCTTGTCAGGCTTTGTGCTGGCACATGTCTATGGCCCCCACGTCGAGGCAAAGACTTTTTCGTGGCGAAACTTTATCTGGGCCCGACTGGCCCGCATCTATCCGTTGCATGTGGCTTGCCTTCTGGCGGTTGTTGCAATCTGGGCGGCGGGAAACCTTGTGGGGGCAAGTTTCAAGGCCGAGGCCTTTGTCGTGGATCAAATCCCGGCCCATCTTTTGCTGATCCACGCATGGGGTGTGGTTGGCTCTGATGGGTGGAACTTTCCATCCTGGTCGATTTCGGCTGAATGGTTTGCCTATCTGACTTTCCCGATCAGCTTCTTTGTGGCCAGCCTGTTTGTTCGCCGTCCCTGGCTGGGTGTGGTGTGGATGGCGGGCATCTTTGCCTTGTTTGCCGCCTGGATGGCCCATCATGGGATTGAATTGATGGACATGACATGGCAGGGCGCGATTTTGCGTATCGTGCCCAGCTTTGGCATGGGGATCGCCTTGTGGCTGTTAGGCCGTCACCTTCACTTGCCAGCCGGGGTTGCAGGCCTAGGCGTGGCCGCCAGCACCATTTGGATTGCGTTTGCCGCTAGCCTGTCTTGGCCCTCAGAATGGTTGTGGCCGGGCTTGTGTGGTGTGGTCTTCTTTTTGGCTGAAACCTCTAAAGCCAATCAGAAACCTGTCTTGGCGTCGCGGACCTGGGTTTATCTGGGAGAAATCTCGTTTGCCGCTTATATGGTGCATCTGCCGGTGGATATCGCTTTCTACCAGATTGTTGAGCGTTTGGTTGGTGAACCCAAGGGTGGCGTGGCGCTGGTGGCAGGCGCTTTGGCGCTGGTGATCAGCATTGTGGCAGCGGCCATCGCCCATGCAGTGATCGAAAAGCCTGCCCGCAACTGGCTGCGCACCCATGTGCCCGCTTTCATGTCGGCCAAACCCGCCAAGTAAGGACGGCCCGGTTCAGGCCGGGCTGAAATCTTGGTAGCTCGCTGTTGCAATCAAGCGATCGATCAATTGGATTTGCCAAACGCCGTGGCTGCCATCGTCTTGGCGAACCAATACCAGTGCATCCGTGCCATCGCTGACCATGGTGACGAGGGTGCATGTGGTCGGGCCTGATCCGATGACAGCATCGGCCCTCTGGCACGTCTCGCACGTGGCGTGATCGCCTGCGGCCCGCCCGGCAATCCATGTCTGCAACCGGGTCTGGATCAGGCGTGTGTCACTGTCGATCGCGCGGCGACGCGCACCACCGGCAAGAGAGCGTAGCGCGCCGCGGATCAGGCTGATCTCATTCATGGTGAAGCGGCCCCGAATGAAGGCATTGCGCATGGTTTCCACCATGGTGGTCTTGCGATCATCGGGCCAGAAGAAGCGGGTGGTGTCGAGTTCTTGCACCCAATGGTCAAAGAAGCTCTCAAACGCGGCGCGCGGGGCGGGGATTTTTTCCTCAATCATCCAGCCCGGAGGGGGGCCATCTGCTTCGGTGCCGCTGGCCCATTCATAGCAAAAGCAGGCCACAGCTTGGGCCAAATTCAGGCTGGGGAAGCGACCATCGACTGGAAAGGTCATCAACACATCCGCGCCAATGATCAGATCATTATCAAGGCCAGAGCGTTCGGCCCCAAACAAAACCACGGGCTTTTCACCCCGTCCCATCGCCTCGCGCAGCAAAGCCACCGCAGCGCGCGGGCCGACCAGTGGCTTGTCCAATTGCCGGGGCGTGCCGGTGGTGGCGACCACAAAGGTCTTGTCCGCCAAGGCTTCTGCAGCCGTGTCGACCACGCGCGCCTGTTCGAGCGGCCATTCTGCCCCGCGTGAAACCGCCCAGGCGCGTGGATTGGGCCATGGGTCCCGCGGCTTGACCAGAATCAGTTCTGCAAAGCCGAAATTGGCCATGGACCGGGCTGTCGCACCAATATTTTCGCCCATTTGTGGCTCAACCAGACAAATGGCCGGGGCCGCACCCCAGCCGGGCAGGGCAGCTTGTTCGGCTTTGGACAGAGGCCCTTTGGGCCCGACACCCAGCCGTCGACCGGCCTGTGGGCTGCTTGCTGCATCACCCAACCCGTCTATTGCCGCGCCCTCATCTGCATCTTTGGCCATTTTGTCACAGTCACTCTTGTTGAAGACGTCTTTTCCGCGTCGCTGGAGGTGCTATAGCCCAGCCAACCGATTTGCGGACCTATCACTTGCAGGCCACCACGCGTGGACCAAAAGGGGAAACACATGGCGAAGATCAAAGTTGCTAATCCTGTTGTCGATCTCGATGGCGATGAGATGACCCGGATCATCTGGCAGATGATCAAGGATCATTTGATCCTGCCCTATTTGGATTTGCAGATTGAGTATTACGACCTGTCGATTGAAAACCGTGACGCCACCGACGATCAGGTCACGATTGATGCTGCCAAGGCCATTCAAAAGCATGGCGTGGGCATCAAATGTGCCACCATCACACCTGATGAAGCCCGCGTGGAAGAATTCAAGCTGAAGAAGATGTGGAAGTCGCCCAACGGCACCATCCGCAACATTCTGGGCGGGGTGGTGTTCCGCGAGCCCATCATTTGCTCAAACGTCCCCCGCTTGGTGCCAGGCTGGACCAAGCCCATCATCATCGGCCGTCACGCTTTCGCCGATCAATATAAGGCGACAGATTTTAAAGTGCCCGGCCCCGGCAAGCTCACCATCAAATTTGTTGGCGAAGACGGCCAGGTGATCGAGCATGAAGTCTTCGACTATCCCGGCGCGGGTGTGGCAATGGCCATGTATAATCTTGACGAGTCGATCCGCGACTTTGCTCATGCCAGCTTCGCCTTTGGTTTGGCGCGGCAATATCCGGTCTATCTGTCGACCAAAAACACCATCATGAAAGCCTATGACGGCCGCTTCAAAGACATTTTCCAAGAAGTGTTCGACGCCCATTATGCCGCCCAATTCAAAGAATTGGGCCTTGTGTATGAGCATCGCCTGATCGATGACATGGTGGCCTCGGCGATGAAGTGGTCGGGTGGCTTTGTGTGGGCGTGTAAGAATTATGATGGCGACGTGCAGTCCGACACGGTGGCCCAAGGCTTTGGCTCGCTTGGCCTTATGACCTCGGTTCTGATGACACCCGATGGCAAAGTGCTGGAATCAGAAGCCGCCCACGGCACCGTGACACGCCATTATCGCCAGCATCAGCGCGGTGAGCAAACCTCCACCAATTCGATTGCCTCGATCTTTGCCTGGACCCGTGGCCTCGCCCACCGCGCCAAGCTGGATGACAATGCCCAACTCATGACGTTCGCGACCAAGCTCGAAGAAGTGGTGATCGCCACCGTCGAAGCAGGCTTCATGACCAAGGACTTGGCCTTGCTGGTGGGTGATGAGCAATCCTGGCTGTCGACCGAAGGCTTCTTGAAGAAAGTCGCCGCCAATCTCGAAGCGTCCATGGCAGAGTAAGACGCTTTAGGCTCTTCCGGCAGGCCGAATGGTCTGCCGGGGGCTTTAAGTGGTGATCTGCGACCGGCTAGGGTCGCGCACTTACCAGAAATCATCTTGATGATTTAAGGTCTTTTTGGTAGGTTTTGGTTGAGTGCCTCGGGAAACGGTCACTGGGCTTAGACCCACACCCCTTGGGGACAAGAGAAAGGCGGCTCCTTGTGGGCCGCCTTTGACTTTTGAGTAAATTTGCGATTTTTGCAACCTGAAAATGGTTTTCGCAATGCGCCTTGCATCGGCGGCTTTCGAGTTCTTTTCCCCCTTGGATGCGGTAGGCTGACCCGCCGGGTCAGCCAAACCGCTATCTCAATTGTTTGTGCGACAGATCGGTGGTCATGTGCGCAGCTTTGCTGTGTCGCGATGCGATCGGACTTCGAAGAATGGGAACTTGTGACAACTCAGATGTTGCGGCAAGGATCGATGATCCATTTTGATGGGACACAGATTTCACCAAAGCGCGGCCATCCCGGACGGTAAAGCCGATCTGGGACCGCATGCCTCAAATGCGCGGAGGTGTCACCGCTCCTCGCTTCGCTCCGTTCCAGTGGGGATGACGGGCTTGGAAGGCGGCACTGGCGTGTTATCCAAATTCTCAACCAGTTAAGTGTAAGGATTAAGCCTGCATGCACGCTGACCCCGCGTGCATGCCCATTTGGGTTACAGCAGGGGTCAAGGCCAACATATGTTTTTCACGCCCGCCAAAGCACCTCAAGCCATGTCCCCTGAGCTTGCCCAATTTGGGGCCGAGATTTTGGCGGCGATGGAAGATGATCGCATCCGCCATGAAGACCTTGTGCGTCAGTTTAGCCATGTTCGCCCTGATGAACTCAGCCGTCTCATGCGGGAGCTGGAAGATTTGGGCATGGTATCGCGCCGACATGGTGAAACCGATCCGGCATACATAGTTTATGATCTGCTCAAACCGGGCCGGAGCGTGCGCAAACTTGTGACGACGGTGACGGGCTGGTTTGGTGTTCGGCTTTCGGGTCGCCCGCGCTAGGGCTTTGCGCCCCTAATCAAACAGTTTCGACACGCTTTCTTCATTGGCGATGCGCCGGATGGCCTCTCCGATCAGGGGCGCGACGGTGACGCAGCGCACCTTGCTGGATGTGGTGAAACGATCGGCATGGTCGATGGAGTTGGATACAACCAATTCCTTCAAGGCCGACTTGTCGACCCGGTCGAACGCCCCGCCCGACAACACGCCATGGGCAACATAGGCCGACACAGAGGCCGCACCTTTCTCCATCATGGCGGCTGCGGCATTACACAAAGTGCCTGCAGAATCGACGATGTCGTCAAACAGGATGCAGGCCCGCCCCGAAACATCGCCGATAATATTCATCACTTCGCTCTCGCCCGCCCGTTCGCGGCGCTTGTCGACAATGGCCAAATCAGCCCCCAAACGATTGGCCAGCGCGCGGGCGCGCACCACACCGCCGACATCGGGGGAGACGATCATCAGATCATCGGTCTTGTAGTTTTGCCGAATGTCGCGCTCCATCGTGTTGGTGATGAAGAGATTATCGGTGGGAATGTCGAAAAAGCCTTGGATTTGGCCGGCGTGCAATTCCATGGTCAGCACCCGGTCTGCCCCGGCCGTGGTGATCAGATTGGCCACTAGCTTGGCCGAAATCGGGGTGCGGCCACCGGTCTTGCGGTCCTGACGGGCATAGCCGAAATAGGGCAGCACGGCGGTGATCCGGCGGGCGGAAGCCCGACGCAGCGCATCCATACAGATCAGCAATTCCATCAAATGGTCATTGGCCGGCGCGCTGGTCGACTGGATGATAAAAACGTCTTCACCGCGCACATTTTCATCAATTGTGGCGAAAATCTCATTGTCGGCAAAGCGGCGCACTTGGGCGCGGGTCAATGGCACGTCGAGATAATCCGCAATGGCGGACGCCAGCGGAAGATTGGCATTACCGGCCAGCAATTTCATGGTGATCTGTCCCCCTCCAGACGCCAAGCGAGGCGCAAGACTCGCACTGTTGCCTAAGGCGGTCGATTAGAGAGACATAGGCCCGTAGGCAAGCCTTCCCATGCTATCGCGCGATACGAATGGCAGACAGATTGCGGCCATAATCGGCTTCCCCTGCCAGATTACGCCGACGGTTGGAGAAAAAGACCGACGTCTCTGCACATGTATCATGAGGCAGAATATCTACGGCACCAAGACCGGCAGCGCGCAAGCGAGCGGCACAATAGCGCTTCAAATCAAACAGCGACCGATCATCTTCACCGGGGATAAAGAAACGCTCATTGGCCGGATCAGCTGCGACAAAGCGGGCAACAAATTCAGGGCCGACTTCGTAGCTGGCTTGGGCGATGCAGGGCCCAATCGCGGCCACGATCCGACCAGGCGCGCCGCCCAGCTTGATCATGCGGGCCAAAGTAGCCTCCAAAATGCCTCCCAAAGCACCTTTCCAGCCCGCGTGGGCAGCCGCCACAATCCGCGCCGCAGGGTCTGCAAACAGCACAGGGGCGCAATCAGCGGTCAAGACGGAGGGCGCAATCGAGGGGCAGCGTGTCACCAATGCATCAACTTGGGGCCGCTCACCTTGGAAGGGGCCATCAACCAGCAGCGCATCGGCACCATGAACTTGATAGGCAGACAATAGGCGGTCAGGAGACACGCCAAGATGTGTGGCAATCCGCCGCCGGTTTTCAGCCACATTGGCAGGATCATCCTGCGAGCCCGGACCCGAGTTCAGGCTTTCATAAATCCCAGACGATACCCCACCGACGCGGCCATAAAATCCATGCTCAAAGCCTGCCAATTGTGACAGCATGGCAGAGCGAACCGGGGCGAGATCATAGATGACCTCTTCCGCATCTGGGGTTGAGGTGGCTTTGGTGGCAAGGTCTTGCATGGAAGTCTAAAGTCCAATTGGTGGCCCATCGGCAGCATTGAGGGAGGACTCAAGGGCGACCACATGGAACAGCCCGCCCATATGCGCTTCTCCAATCAGTCTTTCCACACTCAGAGTCATGTCAGATTCGCAGTGGGGGTTTGCGCGAATGAGGGCATCGCGCCGGGCGATGATCCCCAGTCCGATGAGGAAATCGCGCTGTGTCACAGGTCCAAGGACACCCACGCCTGCGTGCCGCGCCAAGGCCGTCAGGGCGGCAAAATCGACATGGGCGGTCAAGTCCGCTCTGCCAATATGGTCGAGTGGATGGACTTTTTGGTGTGCCAACACCGCTTGCAGGCTGTCACCGGGACGGCCACTCACATCACCATAATCAATCAGTAAGGCCCGACCGGGATGGGCCTTGAGCCGGTCTGCCAGCGCCTCGACCACAGCTTGTAGTCCAGGGGCCATTTCGCGCACCGCACCAATCGGGTCGTCCGGTCGGGCAACATCAGGCGGGTTGGTCAGCACGGGGGAGAGCCCAAAGCTCAACCGCTTGTTGCCATCCAGTCCCACCAGCTTGTCATGCCATCCTTGCTCGGTGCGTACATATTGGCGAATGGGCAAACAGTCGAGAAATTCATTGCCGATCACGATGCCAGGTCCGTGGGGCACATCCTCCAGCCGATCATGCCACTGGGCGAGCTGGGTCCCCACAGCCTGTTTTTGCAGCTGTCGTAAGACGGGATTGGTCTCCACCAAATGCAGGTGCACGGCCGCCAACAGGCCGGGTACTTTGGCAAATACACGCAGCATATCCGCCAAGAGTGTGCCGCGGCCCGGACCTAATTCAATCAGTTTGAACGGGGCGGGACTGCCGAGGTCCAGCCAGCTTTGGGCGACCCACAGGCCAATCAATTCGCCGAACATCTGGCTGATCTCGGGGCTGGTGGTAAAATCCCCCTGCGCACCCAGAGGCTGGACCCGGGTGTAATAGCCCATATCAGGGTCATAAAGCGCTTGGGCCATGAAGGCGTCCACACTGATGGGGCCACAGGCCTCAATCATCTGGGCGATGCGCTGTTCAAGCGGGCTTGGCGCAGGCCGTTTGGCGGGGGCCATCGTCCTTAGCCTTTGGGCGCGGCGGCCTGATCATCAGCCGGCTTGGCCCGCCGGCTGCCCCATGCGAACAACACAATCCCGAAGAGGATCATGGGCAGGGAATAAAACTCGCCGCGCGTCAGGCCCAGAAGCAGGCCTGCATCAGGTTCACGGAATTGCTCTCCCACCAAGCGCATCACGCCATAGCCGGCAACAAACAGGCCTGCTGCCTGACCCGGCCGCTTCAAAATGCCAAAGCGGTGAATGGCAATCTGAATGATGACAAACAATAACAGGCCTTCCAACAGGGCTTGATAGAGCTGGCTGGGATGGCGGGGCAGACCGTCTGGGTCGGTGGAGAACACAAACGCCCAAGGCACATCCGTCGCGCGGCCATATAATTCTTGATTGATGAAATTGGCCAAGCGTCCAAAAAGCTGCCCCAGTGGGGCCACCACCGCCACCGCATCTGCCAGCGACAAGAGCGGCTTCTTGCGCCCCAAGGCGGTGCCAATCACGGCCAAGCATACGCCTAAGAACCCGCCATGGAAGCTCATGCCGCCTTCCCAAATTCTGAGGACCGACATGGGGTCTGCCAGCATTTCTGGGCGATAGAAGAGCACATAACCGAGGCGTCCGCCCAGTAATACGCCCAAAGTGGCATAGAAGAGGAAGTCATCAATATCTTCCTCATTCAGCGGTGACACCCCGCCCCAAAGGGCTGGCTTGCGCGTCATTTGCACCATGATGCGCCAGCCCAAGATAAGGCCAGTGACATAGGCCAAAGCATACCAACGCAACCCGAAAGAGCCGATGGATAGGCCAAAAAGCTCAAAAGCCGGGGTCTGGAACACAAAAGGCGATAAGGGCGGGAAGGGGATGGCCAGATCGATCATGGTGATGGTCTAGCAAGAAAATGCGGGGCTGTGCATAGGCTGTTGCCCGGTGGTTGCAGTCGGGAAGCCTTTAATGTCGAAAATGCCCTCCTATTTGGTAAGGCAAACTTCACTCTGGCAGCAAAGCCGATCTTAAGCACCTTATGCGAGAACACTCAGCCACGCGCATGATGCAAGATGGTCATAGCGCAATCTGTTCAGACCCGCTAAAAGGTCCCTATGCAAACACGTAATCCTTTCCTCGACGAATTCTCAAAACTGGCAACCAGCGCGGCAGGCGTCGCCCAAGGCGTGGGTGAAGAGGCGCGCGCCTTCTGGCGCGCCCAGATGGAGCGTATTATCGCCGATATGGATCTGGTTCGCCGGGATGAGTTTGATGCTGTCAAGGACTTAGCCGCTGCTGCCCGTGCCGAAGCCGATGCCCTCAAAGCGAGGCTGGATGCGTTAGAGGCTGGTGGCGCAAAATCAGGCAAAGTGGCGAGCAAGGCTGCGACGTCAAAAAAATCGACCAAGAGCAGCTAAAATCAGTGGCGCACCGCTTGCAGGTCGCGCCTTTCCCGCCAACCATGCCCCAGAGCGGTGCGCGATTCGCGCATTGCCTGTCAGCGAATTACCGTGGAGGTGCCCATGGACCGCCAATTCAGGCTTCACAATGACGATCTGTTTGAAGATGCCGACGCCCTCGACACGGTCGAAGCAGTGCTGTCTGCAGATTCACGTGCCTATGAACGGCTCGACGAGGAAGTGCATTTTGCTGCTGCCATGACCTATTGCGATCTGCATGGGGTGTTCGTGGCGCGCGAGGATGCACCCTCCTTGGCGCTCAGCTTGATTTTTGACCTCAAAGCCCCCCGTCTGCGCCGAGGTGACATTACGGCATTGCTGGCATTGCTGAATGAAGCACTTTGGCTTGGCCATTTTGAGTTATCGTCTGATGACAATGCCCTGTCATGGCGTGTGGTTGTGCCCTTGATCGGGCGCAGTGGGCCAGAACCCGCCGAAGTGGCGGCCATCTTGGCAGCAGGGGTTGAGGCATGCGAGCGCTTCTATCCTGCATTTAACTTCTTGCTGTGGGCGGGCAAAACACCCGAAGAGGCCGCGCAGGCAGCTTTGTTTGAGACTGCCGGAGAGGCGTGAGTTCTATGAAAAACCGAATTGCGCTTGTCGGCGGTGGCCGGATGGGCGGAGCCATGTTGCGTGGATGGGCCCCTTTGGCCGATCAAATCGACTTGGTGGTATGTGACCCGTTTCCATCCCCAGAAGTGAATGAGATCGTGTCGGCGAAGGGCTGGCTGCTCAATCCTGATCCGGCGGCTGGAGCCAAGTTTGATTGCGTGGTCTTGGGGATCAAGCCGCAAGTGTTTGCCACTGTCGCGGACCAGACCGTCAAGCACTTAATCGGCGAGAACACGGTGGTGCTTTCCATCATGGCGGGGATCGGAACCGCTAAAATTGTCGAGCACACCCATGCCCCCCATGTGGTGCGCGCGATGCCCAACACGCCCGGCCAGATCGGTAAAGGCGTCACGGCCTATTGGTGCAGCCCGACAGTTCCCACCCCGACTGAAGAGCTCGCCAAATCGCTGTTGCGGCCTTTGGGGCTGGTGGAAAAACTCCAAAGTGAGAAGCAGATTGATGTGGTGACTGCTGTTTCTGGTTCTGGCCCTGCTTATGTCTTTCTGCTCGCCGAAGCCATGGCTGCGGCCGGGGAGGCTGAAGGGCTGGAACGGGCTTTGGCTGAACGTCTGGCGTGGCAGACTGTGATTGGGGCTGCTGCCTTGATGGAAGAAACCGGCCAAACCCCGCAAGAATTGCGCCGGGCTGTGACAAGTCCGGAGGGCACGACTGCCGCAGCCACCGATGTTTTGACTGCGGGTGGGGGTATCGTCAGTCTGGTGCGCCGGGCGGTTGAGACCGCGATTCATCGAGCCCGGCAGCTTGGTAAGTAGAAAATCAACTGGCCTCATCCTATATCGAGGGCATGCACACCCGCCCATCAGACCTTGAGCTGCTTTCCCAATTGGCACGCGCTGCCTTGGACCTCAGCGCGCAGCGGGCGTGGGAACAGATTAGTTTGTTCGATCTGTGTAACGCTTCAGAGTTAAGCTTGGATGCCTGTGCGGCTGCCGGCATTGGCAAGCAGGCGATTGCCGATCGGCTCGATCACGACCTGGATCTGGTTATGCTCAAGGCTGCCAAGGGTGTGGAGGCCGGGGCCAGCCACCATGACCGCCTGTTTGAGATTGTCATGGCCCGCTTTGATGGGCTGGAAGACGCAAGGCCCAGTTGGATGTCAATTCTGCACGGGGATGGGCAGGAACCGGCCACCCGCCTTGCCCGTTCAGCACGTCGACTGCGCACCGCCGCATGGGCGCTTGAAGCCTGTGGCGTGTCGACCGATCAATTGATGTCCACCGCCCGGATATTGGGATTGGCACGTCGCCTCTCGCAAGTGGAAAATGTCTGGATGCGTGATGGCGGGGATTTGTCCAAGACCATGGCGGCTTTGGATCAGACCCTGCGCGACCATGCCGACTGGGTTCAACGCGGCACGCGATTGGGTGAACGGCTGTCAGCGCTGTTTAAACGGCCTTCACACCGGCAGCCGCACGCTGACACGAAGGCCTCCGAGGTCTGAACGCTCTAGAATGAGACTGCCCCCGTGGGAGCGGGCGGCATCGGATGCTAGCGCCAATCCGAGGCCAACGCCCTTGCGATTTTGGTTGCGCGCGGGGTCCAGACGCGAGAACGGCTTGAGTGCCTCTTCATACTGGTCAGGATCAATGCCCGGTCCGTCATCATCGACATGAATGAATATCGCTGCCTCATTCTGGCTTGAGGATAATGTGACGGTCTGGGCAAAGGACAGCGCATTTTCAACCAGATTGGACAGGCACCGCTTGAGCGCAATTGGCCGACCGGTGGTGGGCAAGCTTTCGGCCAAGCCGGATCCATCAATGGTGCGACCGGCGCGGGCCGCATCTTGAATGATCGTGCGGGCCAGATCCGCCAAATCCAAGGCTACAGGCTCCTCAGACCACTGGCCTTGCGCAAAAGCCAGATATTCTTCCAGCATGCGCTCCATTTCCAAAATGTCTTGGCGGGCTTCCATGCTATCGGGGGAGGGCGGCATCATCGCCAATTGCAGCTTGAGCCGCGTGAGGGGCGTGCGCAAATCGTGGCTGACACCGGCCAAAAGATTGGTGCGTTGCTCAATATGGCGCTGAATCCGGTCGCGCATTTGCAAGAAGGCCAAGGTTGCACGCCGCACTTCCGCAGAGCCCGCCGGCTTAAGGTCCACATGTTCACCCCGTCCAAATCGGTCGGCGGCATCGGCCAAACGCTCCATCGGGCGAACTTGATTGCGGATGAAAAGCACTGACACCGTGGCCAATAAGATGGTCGCCCCCGTCAGCCACAGGATGAAAATACCCCCCGTCGAGGCAAATACCCGGTCACGATAGGCCAGAAACCGCAAGACGCCGCCGGATACTTCGACCCGTATGTCCACATAATCGGGGTAGCGGGTGGTATCGAACCAATATTTCTGCCGAAGTGAGCCGGACAAGGCCCGGCGCAACGTCCGGTCAAACGCCGGGATGACGGCCAGACGTTCGCGCTCCGGCAATTTTGCGCCAGGCTTGAAAGCCACAGACAGCCGCAGATCGGCCCGGGCATAGCGTGTGATGGCTTCGAGGTTCTCTTGGGTCGGATTGGCGGTGTAAAGCTGGGTCACCATGGCCACGTCACCGGCAGCGCCTTCGCTCAAGCGGCGGCTGACCTGTTCCCAATGCAAATCAAAAAACACATAGGTCACCACCATCTGCATGATGGCCACCGGCAGCACAATGATCAGAAGCGAGCGGGCAAACAGACCGCGCGGGATCAATGCCTTCAGATCCATCTGCGCCCCCGCACATTCTGGGGCGACCACATGCGGGGCTTAGCCTTAGGCATCATGCATCAACCGATATCCCAGCCCGCGCACGGTCTGGAGATAATGAGGTTGGGCTGGATCATCTTCGAGCTTGCGCCGCAGCCGGGTCACTTGCACGTCAATAGAGCGATCCACACTGACACCGGCTTTACGGGCTAGTTCTTCGCGTGTGATGGTTGCACCCGGGCGGGCCGCAAATGCGCGCAATAAGTCACGCTCGGCATCAGTCAGTCGGATCAGGACGCCATCGCGTCGCAACTCATCTCGGCTGGTGCTCCAGCTAGCCGCGCCCAGATGAAGCACATCGGCAGCAGGGGCCGGCCGCGCACGCTTGAGAATGGCGGCCACGCGCAGCGCCAATTCTTCGGGTTCGAACGGCTTGGCCAGATAATCATCAGCCCCCGCAGCAAGTCCTTCAATCCGGTGGCTGGGGTCACCCAATGCTGTCAGCAAAATGATGGGGGTGTCGCGTTCGCCGCGCAAGGAGCGGGTCAGGGCCACACCATCTTCGCCGGGCATCATCACATCCAGCACAATCAGGTCAAAGGTGAGTGCGTCCATCAGTTTGCGCGCACTGGCTGCATCCGCGGCCATGGTCACCGAATAACCTAATCCGCTGAGATAGCGTTTCAAAAGGCTGCGGATCCGGTCATCATCATCGACGACAAGCAGATGGGCGGGATTGTCAGGTGTTGGAACGGGCGTCATCAGCGGGGCCTGCCTGTGGGTGGATGGGGCTCGGCCCGCTCTTGGGTTTCTGTCAATGTGGTCAAAACCTGATCGCAACCAGCTACAGCCTCACTGCCCGCAATGCGATAGGCATTGGCCAGACAGGTTCGCAGAATGCTTGCCAATTCGGTGCTGAGGAGCGTGCCGTGTGCGGTGAGGCTGACCAGTCGGCGCCGGGCATCGCGCGTGTCTTGTGTGCGCACCAACAAAGCGCGGCTTTCCAGCGCGTCTAAGGTTTTCAACATGGCCTGTTTGCTCAATCCCAAGGCATTGGCCAACACCATAACCGGTTGGGCAGCGCCCAAAAGCTCGCACAGGCAACGCGCCTCCGACCAGGACAAATCATGCTGGCGACGCACATCTTCGGTCACCGCCTTCAGCCGATCCCCGGCGCGCAACACTCTTGCCACACCTTGATCAAGGGCATCCTCGCGCAGATAGAGGCGCGGCCCAGCGGTGGCGGGGCTGCTTGATCTGGCAAAAGCATTGGGTAAGGTGTTGACAGTCATGGCTGGTCCAAGAGATTGCTTCCCATCGCATTCAGGTTCAAGTCCAACGACTGTGATGCCCATCACTTTCTATACACCCTACTAGGCACAACACATATGACTTTCATACCCTATGATGATCGCGACGGCTGGATCTGGATGGACGGCGAGTTCAAGCCTTGGCGCGACGCGAAGGTCCATGTCCTGACCCATGGTTTGCATTATGGCTCGTCAATCTTCGAGGGTGAGCGGGCCTATGATGGTCATATCTTTGAGAGTCTGCGCCACACACAGCGTCTGTTCCGCTCGGCTGAAATCCTCGGCATGAAACCAGCTTTCACCATAGACGATATCGAATCGGCCAAGGCCGAGGCGATGGCCCGCAATGGCTTTGAGAATTGCTATATCCGTCCGGTCATGTGGCGGGGCAGCGAAATGATGGGTGTCTCAGCCCAGCAGACCTCGATCCGGGCTGCGGTGGCCGTCTGGGAATGGGGCAATTATTTTGCCGACAAGATGAGCGGCATTCGCATGACCCACGCCAAATGGCGCCGGCCCGATCCGCGGACTGCACCCAGCGAAGCCAAGGCTGCGGGCCTTTATATGATCTGCACCGATTCCAAACATGCCGCAGAGGCTGAGGGTTATGCCGATGCACTGATGTTGGATTGGCGCGGCCATGTTGCTGAAGCCACCGGGGCCAACATCTTTTTCGTGCAAGACGGGGCGATTCATACCCCCGTGCCCGATTGCTTCCTCAATGGCATCACCCGCCAGACGGTCATACGTCTGGCCCGCGACAAGGGGTATGAGGTGGTGGAGCGGACGATAATGCCCGACGAACTTAGCCAGTTTGCCGAATGTTTCATCACGGGTACGGCGGCTGAAGTGACCCCCGTCAAGGAAATTGCGGGCATACATTACCAACCCGGTCGTGTGTGCGAAGATATGGTGACGACCTATGATGCGCTGGTGCGCGGCAAGCCGGTCTGACCCATCAATACCAGCCAAGACATGAGGCGGGCAAACCGTCCAAAATGAGAGGGAGCGAACATGAAAAAGGGGATTCTCGGCCCGGCCTTAGGCCTTGTGGTGCTTGCGCTCGTCGGTGGTGGTGTGGTGGCCTATTCGGGGCTGGACAAGGAAACCAAGGGCATCTTGGCCCAAATGCCAACCAATAAGGACTTGTTGTTCTGGTCGATCCCTCAGCGAGATGCAGCTTTTCGGGGCATGGACCGTTTGACCTTTTTGGCCAAAAGCCGTGTGGTCGAGGCAGGCCCCAATGTCTTGCCCTTACCAGCTGGCAAGCCCTTAGAAGTGCCTGGCATTGACGCCTTTATGCAGTCTCAGCGTTCTGCCGGCATTGTCATCCTACAAGACGGCAAAGTGCGGTTAGAGAAATATGGCCTGGGCTTTGACGCCCAGGGTCGCTGGACCAGCTTTTCAGTCGCCAAATCCTTTACATCCACGCTTGTGGGGGCAGCTATTCAGGATGGCTATATCAAAAGCCTGTCTGACAAGGTTTCCACCTATGTTCCGGGGCTGAAAGGCTCTGCCTATGATGATGTGACGGTAGAGCAATTGCTCACCATGTCGTCGGGTGTGGCGTGGAATGAGGATTATGAAGATCCCAACGCCGATGTGGCCAAGTTCAACAATGCCAAGCCTGAAGGCGGCCTTGATGCCACTACGAGCTATATGCGCAAACTGCCGCGTGCCCATCCTCCCGGCACCGTCTGGCATTATAATACAGGCGAAACCAATCTGGTCGGGATTTTGGTTGCATCGGCCACTGGCAAGCATCTGGCCGATTATTTGTCAGAGAAGATCTGGAAGCCATTCGGCATGGAGCAGCAGGCAACTTGGTTGCTCAATGCGACGGGTCAGGAAATTGCGGGCTGCTGTCTGCAAATGGCCACCCGAGATTATGCGCGTATGGGCCTGTTCGTGCTCAATGGTGGTAAGGCGGGCGACACCCAAGTCGTGCCAGCCGATTGGTTTGCCAAGGCGACCACCAAAAAAATGGATATTGGTTCACCCGGCAGGGGCTATGGCTTCCAATGGTGGACCTATGATGATGGCAGTGTGGCCGCGCAAGGTATCTTCGGCCAAGGCATTTTCATTGATCCTAAACGCCGTCTGGTGATTGCGTCCAACGCCAATTGGACCCGCGCCAATGAAGGCCCTGAACCAGCCGAGCGGCAAATTTTCTATCAGAAAGTCCAAGCCGCCCTTGATGCAGAGGCTGCTGCCTCTGCCGGTGCGGCCCCTACCACGTCAGGGAAATAGGACTGCCATCGGCCTCCGCCAGGCGCTGGCGGGTGGCGCGTGTGGTGCCTTCGGGCAAATCATCGATTGGAAAAAAGCCGTGTTCTGCGATTTCATGGGCCCGGTCGGTCGGCGATTCGCCCCATGCGTGGGCTCGGTAGAGCAGCACATGGTCGCCCTTGAAGGCCGCAAAATTGGTGTGGATCGACACCAGGCTCATATTTTCAGGCGCGACGATTAAGCCGGCTTCTTCTCCTACTTCTTTGATGGCCGCTTCCAGCGTGTGTTCGCCGCGTTCGACCCCGCCACCGGGCAGATGCCAGCCCTCGATATAGGTGTGCCGCACCAAACAGACGCGGCGGGCCTGATCAATGGCCAGGATGCGAACCCCCAACGTGGCCCCTCGGGTGAGCCGAAACCAATTGTGAAAAACCAGATTGCGCAGGACCTTGATCATGGTCCACGCCTATAGGCTGACTTGATGGAGCGGGCTAGCAGGCCGCTTGCTTGATCGGCCTGCATTTGGGTGGCAGCGTCTCATCTGGTTACCGCGCTTGTGACTTTTCCTTCGAGGCGGTCTGGTCTAAGGGGGCTGCACATCTTTCACAGGAGTTACCCCATGTACGCCCTTCTTGCTTTGGGTCTGGCCGTTGGCGCTATGGCTTTGTTGAACATCATCGAGTTCAAGCGCATCGACTAATCAAGCTGGTGAGGGTCAGTCATTGGCCCTGACGTCAGCCTCTTCGTCGGGCAGATTTGCGGCGATAGGGGCCAAGGCTTCATAAAGTTCCGGGATAGAGATCGGCTTGTTGAGAAAGCCGGTCATACCTGCGTCCATGGCCGCGAGCCGGGTTTCGGGTCGCGCATCAGCCGTCAAGGCAATGATCGGCATAGGCCGAAAATCCTGCTCGACCAACTCTGATTCAAGGGCGCGTATCCGCCGCGTGGTGTCATAGCCATTCAGATTGGGCATGTGCAGATCCATGAGGATCAGGTCAAACCGCGCCTTTGTAATGGCTTCAAGACACATCACGCCATCTGGAACAATGACGCAGGCATGGCCTAATTGTTCAAGGATCACGGCAATGATCCGCTGATTGACCAAATTATCTTCCACCACGAGGATATGCAGCGGGCGTGTTTGCTCGACCAATTCAATCTGACCATCAAGATCGCCCGCCACGCGTTCCAGCGGCAAATAGAATTGCAAGCTACCCGATTGGGCCCCACGCGTGGCAATCGTCACATCGCCGCCCATGGCGCGGGCCAGTTTGCGGGCCAAGGGCAAGTCGATGCCATTGGATTGGCGAATGGGATTATCTGGCGTTTGAATGCTGGAGAAGGGTTCAAACAGAATACGGGCATCGATGCTGGCATAAGGTGCGCCGACATCCTCCAAGATGATCAAGACGCCGTGGCCATTTTCCCCCGCGCTGAGTTTCAGCCGCATAACTCCCGGCCCGCTGCGGGTGATGGCATGTCGCAGCATCGCCAGCAACGTCCGGCTAAATTGCTTTTCATCACCTAAGAAATTGGCCCGGGCCATTGGGTCGATCACCAATTCTATGTCCATTTGACCCGTGCGCAGACGCGGCCGCATCGCCTCACAAACCCGCTGACAGCTGTCTGCCAAGGCAAATGGTCCAGTGTGGATCTCAATCGAGCCTGATTCGATACCAGACAAATCGAGGGCCGAATCGACCAAGGCAAGCAAATGTTCACCCGCCAGTTCAGACGCCTCAACCAGATCAGCCAATTCCGGTCGGATGGCTTGCTGACGCATCAGACGCGGCAAGGCCATGAGCGCGTGAATCGGGGTCCGGAATTCGTGGGACAGGCCTGAGACAAAGCGACTTTTGGCTTCAAGGCCGGCCAAAGCGGTTTTGCGCGCCTCATGCAGTTCTCGTTCGCGCTGTTTGTGTTCGGTAATGTCAATCATCACCCCGGCCAGCCGCGTGACCAAACCATCCCGATCATGCAAACTATTGCCGCTTGCGCTGATCCAACGCACATCGCCGCCCCCGCGTAAGATGCGGAATTGAGCATGATAGGTCGCACGTTCGCTGAACGCCCGACCGCAAGCGGCCCGCACCATTTGGCGGTCATCTGGATAGATCAAGTCCTCAAACAGATTGAGATAGCCGCGCTTGTCATCGGCCTGGATGCCGAGAATCTCGCGACACGTGGGTGAGAAATAATGCTTGTCCGCGTGACGGTCGTGATCCCAGATGCCGACGCCCGATTGGCGTAACGCCAGCCCATAACGCTCGATCAACAACCGCTCATCTCGCAATCGATCGGCTTTCAGATCGGGACCAATGAATGTGATTTGCACCGCTGGTTGGCCACGAAAGTCGAGGGCACGCTCAATAATGTCGGCCATGAACAAATCGCCTTGGGCGGTCGTGAAATAGGCTAGGCGGCGACCCTCAGAATCAGCTGCCGGTTCCCAGTTGCCCAAAAGCGCGGATACGTCGGACCACGCAGTCATGTCGCGCGGCGTGGCAAACCCAAAGGTTTGGGCTGCCATCTTGTTAGCAAACAGAATTTCCTGACGCGCTCGCACAATGACGCATTGGGGAAGATGGGAAATCATCTCATCCAAGGTGCGCAAGTAATCCATGAAGAATCCGCCGGTTGAAGTTGAACATTTAAGGTAATTATTTCTCGTTGGTAATCCTTAAATCTTTATGTTCCTTCTTTGAAGCTAAACTTGCAGCCTCGCGTTGACTGTTATCCTTACCAGCGGTCAAGGAACCTTTTTGACCTGCTCAGGCTGGCTAAGCCGAAAATGCCGGGCTGGTCACAGGCGAGAGCCTTTCCCGGCGGGGTTGTTTGGCCTAAGTCTGGGGGATGCAAAATCATGTGAATAAACTTGACCTTCGAAGCGGGGCGGTGCTGGTGACCGGGGCCGGGCAGCGTTTGGGACTGGCATTGGCGGAACGTCTGGCCCGCGACGGCTATGCCGTTGTGTTGCATGCCAATCGCTCGCGCGATGAGGCTCAGGCAAATGCTGATCAATTGGTGGCAGCAGGGGGAAGGGCGTGGGCAGTTGCAGCCAATCTCTTGGTTGAGGCTGATGTTGCAGGATTGATCGCGGCGGCGGCAGAGGTGTCCGGCCTGCCCATCACGGGCCTCATCAACAATGCCTCCATCTTCGAAGGCGATGAGGCGCACGACTTCACCCGCACAAGCTGGGACCGTCATTTTGACGTTCATGTCCGTGCGCCGTGTGAATTGGCGCGTAATATGGCCGCCGCCTTGCCAGTTGGCCTGCACGGTTCGGTGGTGAATGTGATTGACCAGCGGATCAATAAACTGACCCCGCAATTCTTCACCTACACCCTGTCCAAGGCTGCTTTGGCAACTGCCACCCATACGCTGGCCCAGAGTTTGGCACCCAATGTGCGGGTCAATGGGGTGGCCCCGGGGCCAACTGCGCGCAATATCCGCCAATCGGAAGAAGATTTCCAAAAGCAAGTTGATGCCACGCTGTTGGGCACCGGCAGCCCGGTGGCTGAGGTGGTTGATGCTGTGGTTTATCTGTTGCAAGCCCGTGCCATCACAGGCCAAATCGTGGCGGTTGATGGCGGGCAAAGCCTGATCTGGCGCACCCCGGACGTGGATGGGATCACCGAATGAAGTCTTCAGGTCCAAGCGAATTGGGTGTCGTTATGCGGCCCGGTCACATGATCCGGCGCCCGACGCGCCCATCTGCCACGCGCACTGACAAGCCCTCGAGCACCAAGGCCGTCAGCACGCGCATTTTCGTCAAGAGCTTGATGGTTGAGGCTGAATGCGGCGTCTACGCCCATGAAAAGGGGCGCAGGCGGCCTTTGGTGGTCGATCTGGAGGTTGAGATTGATCCTGCCGTCCGTGTCGGCAGCGATGCTTTGGCCGAGACGGTCGATTATGATGCCTTGGTCGCCCATGTGCGGGCGGTGGCGTCAGGCGAACATCTGCATCTGATTGAGACCTTTGCCGAAAAAGTCTGTGAAGCCGTGTTGGGCGATGCGCGCATCGTCAAAGTCAAGCTGCGGGTCGAAAAACCCGGCGCGGTACCAGGGGCTGCCTGTTCGGGCGTTGAGCTTGAACGGACCCGGTGAGGCACCCATGACAGAAGGGGCCAACAGCATCTCCAAAGCAGCGGCTCTGGCGATACCATGGCCCGGCCCAGACAGTCACAAACACAATCGCGGCCGGCTTGCGGTGATTTGCGGCGGCCCGTTGCAAACCGGGGCAGCACGCCTTGCTGCGGCGGCGGGGCACCGGGTGGGGGCCGGGTGGGTCAGCTTGATTGCCGCGCCTGAGGCTGCCGTCATACTGGCCTGCCATGAGACCGAGCGTTTGATCCTGGAGCGTCGTGCAGGGGCACAATTATCTGACCTTTGTGAGGGATTTGACGCCTGCGTGCTGGGCCCCGCCTTTGGCCTTTCTGAGGCACATGCCGGGGATGTTCTTGATCTGGTGACCGGCTTTGCCAAGCCGCTGGTGCTGGATGCTGATGCCCTGACATTATTGGGTCGAACTGGACCTGAGGGTGATTTGTGGCAGGCCGTCCGTGCCCGCACGGCGCCCACCATCATAACCCCGCATGCGGGTGAGTTTGAGCGCCTTGCCGGTGATTATGCGCCTGACAAAAAGGCGGAGGTGAGCTTGGCGCTCGCCCAAGCCTTAAACGTCATCGTGGTGCATAAGGGGGCCGTGACCTGGGTGGCCACACCAGAGGGTGACCTCGCATTCTCCGATCTGGCGACGCCTTTTTGTGCCAGCGCGGGAACAGGTGATGTGCTGGCGGGCCTGATCGGCGGCCTGTTGGCCCAAGGCATGGCAGGCTTTGACGCAGCCTGCGCGGCCGTCTGGTTGCAGGCGAGCGCGGCCAATCGTATCGGACCCGGCCTGATCGCCGGGGATATTGTCTCTGCCTTGCCAGCGATCCTGAATGACCTTGTGCCGGAGGAGCTGAAGCGGAATTAAAGGGGCACTGACGGCTCGCGGACGCCATCACGCCCGCGTCACAAAGTGCGCGGGGTAAGGGCAGGCTCCTGCCCGGCAAACAGGGCTTTGCCGACCGGTCAGAGCAGGCTCGCGCGCCCTTTTCGGGTGGACCCATCAGGGCGTGCGGTGGCCTCACACGGCCAAGCGGCCATCCTTGATTGCTTTGGGGGTGAATTTGAACAACAGGTCAGGGGATGGCGCGGCAATTGGCTTGGTCAGGTTCGGACAGGCCAGCTCTCGCAGGATATGAGCCATGATTGCCAGTCGGGCATGCTTTTTGGAATCAGCCCGGACGCATACCCACGGCGTACGTGCCGAATGTGTGTGGGTCAGCATCTGATTGCGGGCCGCGGAATAATCGTCCCATTTTTCTTGAGCAACAGCATCAAGCGGGCTGATCTTCAATTGTGACAGGGGGTCGGACCGACGTTCTTCCAGCCGCTTGGCCTGTTCCTCCCGGCTGATGTCGAGCCAGAGCTTGATGATGCGGGTGCCTGATTCATGCAGCATGGTTTCAAAAGGCACCACATCGCGCAGAAAATCGGCATGTTCCTCGGGTGTGCAAAAGCCCATAACCGGTTCCACTCCCCCCCGATTATACCAAGAGCGGTTGAAGATCACGACTTCACCGGCCGCCGGCAAATGGGCCGTATAGCGTTGAAAATGCCATTGGCTCTTTTCCCGGTCGGAGGGTTTGGGCAAAGCCACCACGCGGGTCGCGCGCGCGCTCATATGTTCAACCAAGCGCTTGATCGAACCATCCTTGCCTGCCGCATCGCGACCTTCAAACACGATCAGCACCTTGATCCCTTGGTCCATCAACCATTGTTGGGTCTTCACCATGGCAATTTGTAAGGGTTCAAGGCGTTCCAGAAACGCCTCTTCCGATAATTTTGTCGCCGAGCTGGTCTTGGTGTTGCGGGCCATGCTGCACCTCTTGGGTTGGAAATTGACTGTGCACCTTGGGGCTTGAAGTCCGCAAGAGGGCTCGCCAGAAAGGGGTCATGAAACCGAGCCAACGCCTTTATGTGCAAGCCGAGCTGACTGCAGAAGGCGAAATTGCGCTCGACGCCGGGCAGACCCACTATCTTGCCCATGTACTGCGCTTAGGCGTGGGGGCGGAAATCCTGCTTTTCAATGGCCGCGATGGGGAATGGCAAGCTCGGCTGACCCAGATCGGCAAAAAGACAGCCATTGCACAATGTGACCGGTTGCTCCGTCCCCAGCCTGCGATGGTCAAGCTCGAATTATGGTTTGCCCCAATCAAGGGTGACCGCACCGATATGATCGTCGAAAAGGCAACTGAACTCGGCGTGGCGCGGATCTGCCCGGTGGTGAGTGATCGCACCATCGTGCGCAAACTCAATCTGGAGCGCTTGCGCGCGCGGGCGGCAGAGGCCGCTGAACAATGCGGCACCCTCAATGTGCCAGAGATCCACGAGCCAATCTCCTTATTTGATCGGCTTGATCGGCTTGCTGCGGGCCAGGTGGTGCTGTTTGCCGATGAGGCGGGCGAGGCTGTTCCAGTTGCACAGGCATTGACTGATCGGCCCAGTGGTCTGGCCTTACTCACCGGGCCGGAAGGTGGGTTTACCCCATCAGAGCGCACCCGCCTGCGCGCCCATCCGCACGTCCGAGCCGTGCATCTGGGCCCCCGCATTCTGCGCGCCGATACTGCCACATTTGCGGGTCTCGCATTAATCCAAAGTCTGTGGGGCGATTGGTCCTAACACGGGCGAGGGGGCAGCGACATTGCGTCGCATTCTTATTTGCGATCGCCGCCCCACGTCTTGTCTAGACCGCGCCACATCCGGCGGCGACCGCGCACAGGAGATGACAATGACCACCGCGTCCGGCAATCCCCACGAAGCAACCAATCCGCTGGCGTTTCACCAGACCCCGCAGGATTTGTCCGACCGAGTTGCCTTGGGATTGACCCGTTTCTTGCGTTTTTTGGCCGATCGCTTCTTCGCCAAACGCTATGGCCACCGCGCTGTGGTGCTGGAGACAGTGGCCGCGGTGCCTGGCATGGTGGCCGGCATGCTGGTGCATATGCGCAGCTTGCGGCGGATGGAGGATGACCATGGCTGGATCCAGACCCTATTGGAAGAATCCCAGAATGAACGCATGCATCTGATGACTTTTGTGGCCATCGCCAAACCCAATTGGCTGGAACGTCTGCTGATCCTGTTGGCGCAAGGGGTTTTCTTCAACGCCTTTTTCTGGCTCTACCTCTTTTTCCCGCGCACCGCCCACCGCATGGTTGGCTATTTCGAGGAAGAGGCCGTCTTCAGTTACACTGCGTATCTTGCGGAAATTGATGCTGGTCGCATTGAAAATGTGCCGGCCCCGGCTTTGGCCATCGACTATTGGGGCCTCCAACCCGATGCCCGCCTCCGTGAGGTGGTGCTGGCCGTTCGAGCCGATGAAGCCAAGCATCGCGACGTAAACCACCATTTTGCACATCAGTTGACAGCTTAAACGGGTGAAAATCCGGAGGTGCTTCTTGCGCCTGTCATGAACGCATCCTAACTCACAGGCGCGTGACACACGCGTCATGAGAGACCCGATTGCATGGCCGAAGCAGAAGACCAATCCCGCCCGCTAGAGACTTTTGAGGATCTGCTCGCCTATTTCGAGCCCGGTCCCAAACCGAAATCTGAGTGGAAGATCGGGACCGAGCATGAAAAGTTTGGTTTTTATCATGGCACGCATGCGCCAGTCCCCTATGAGGGTGAGGTTGGGGTGCGCGCGCTTTTGGAGGGCATGAAGGCGCTTTCGGGCTGGGATGGTATCTATGAAGGTGAGGCGATCATCGGCCTGAAGCAGGGCATGGCCTCAATCACATTGGAGCCAGGTGGCCAGTTTGAGCTGTCCGGTGCACCGCTGGAGCATCTGCACCAGACGTGTACCGAAGTCGGCGGGCATTTGGCCGATGTGCGCACCGTCGCAGACCGTTTGAACATCGGCTTTTTGGGTTTGGGTTTCAATCCGCTGCACAGCCTTGAGGATGTGCCATTGATGCCCAAGGGCCGCTATAAGATCATGCGGGATTATATGCCCAAAGTCGGCCGTTTAGGGCGGCAGATGATGTTCCGATCCTGCACGGTGCAGACCAATCTGGATTTTGCTTCTGAAGCCGACATGGTCAAGAAGTTTCGGGCCTCCTTGGCCTTGCAACCCATCGCGACAGCCTTGTTTGCCAATTCGCCCTTTGCGGAAGGACGTCCCAATGGCTTCTTGAGCTATCGCGCTCATGTGTGGAGCGATACTGACCCTGACCGGACGGGTATGCTGCCATTCGTGTTTGAGCCCGGGATGGGCTTTGCCCGCTATGCGCAATGGGCGCTTGACGTTCCGATGTATTTTGCCAAGCGCGACGGGGTGTATCTCAATCTGGCGGGTCGATCCTTCCGTGACTTCATGGCCGGTCGTCTGCCTGAATTGCCGGGCCAAAAGCCAACCAAAAAAGATTGGGAAGATCACCTAACCACCTGCTTCCCCGAAGTGCGGCTTAAGACCTACTTGGAAATGCGGGGAGCCGATGCCGGGCCTTGGTCGCGCTTGTGCGCGCTGCCGGCTCTGTTTGTCGGTCTGCTCTATGATGATGCTGCGACCGAAGCCGCCCTTGAATTGGTCAAGGATTGGACAGCGGAAGATCGTGAAAGTCTGCGCCGCGCGGTGCCTTTCCTCGGCCTCAAGGCCCCCGTGCGTGGGCGTAGCGCGCAAGATGTGGCCAAGGACGTTTTGACAATTGCGCGGGAGGGTCTGCGGGCACGGGCCAAGCTGAATGCCTCTGGCGATGATGAAACAGGCTTCTTGAGTGAGCTCGACGAGATTGCTGCCAGCGGCATCACCCCGGCCCAACGATTGTTGGAGCAGTATCACGGGGCCTGGCAGGGCGACATTCACAAGGTCTATCAGACCGCGGCCTATTAAAGCCGATAGCCCAGCCTTAGCGTTATCTTGTCGACATCCACCAAGCTGTTGATCGTGGTGCCGCGCGTGTAGCGGGCCTCGAGCGACAGGTTGCTGCCTTCTGAGGCGCGCAAGCCCGCCCCGATGGAAAATAACCCACCTGACGCATCCCCGGTGATCAAATCATAGCGCCCATTAAAACTGCTCGAAATCACGACCACGCCAAAGCTGAACTTTTGCTCCCCGCTAAGGCCGAGATTGAGGCCACCGCGAAAATATGTATCGAGTTCTGCCAGCTTTTGGCTTTCACCAGGGTCTTCCACCGAGGCAAAGTCGAGAACGACAGACAGATTGCAGCGCATGCGCCAGCCTTGAAAACTCCGGCGCGTGCAGGGGCGCAGACGGGGAAAGTCGATCAGCGCATCTGCAACCCATACCGCAGCTTGGCCGGTATCATCGGTTTGGAAGGCGGCAGACCCAAAGCCGACCGCCCGACCAACTTGATCGGGATTGCGGAAGATAAAGCTTGTTCCCAAAGTGAGGTCATTGACCTCTTCGCGCCCGGACCGGGCCGCACGCCGATTATATTGTATAAAGGGCGTCCAGCGTAATTCGGTTGAAGAACTGGGCTTGCCAAGCAAGAGCGGGTCCAGCGCGAGGGCCAGACTGGCATTGAGTAAACGCGTATCAGCGGCCTTGTCTTCCTCAAAACCGAGGGTGGCAAAGGCGCGTTCGCGTGCTGGCTTGATGAAATCATCCTTGCTATCGGCCAAGATCCAGCCTCGGCGCGGTGGCCGGTCGTGGCGGCTGTGATGGGCAGGTTTGGCGGGAAGGACAACGGTTTCAGCCAAGACCGGCGGGGCAGCAGGCAGCGTTGGTGCCGGACAGGTTAGACCAATGCCCTCTGTTACCCCATTGAGAAAAGCCGTCGCTTGGGCGCGCCGATTTGTCGGAGGGGTGCTGGCCTCTTGACCCCCACTGACCCCCGGCTGGGCCAAGAGGGCTTCGGCATCTGCCATCAGTCGCGTCAAGGCGGGGTCGCTGCTTTGATCGGCTAAAGCGCCCAGAGAGCGACCTTCGAGTGCGGCAAGAACAGCCTCATTGAGCGGCAGGCCTGCTTGGACGATCAGGCGCTGGCGCAGGGCGGCACCCGTCAATCGTTCACCCGGTTTTGAACAGGCAAGGGCCGCCTGCGCTGGGGCAGGCGGGCTGGCTTGTCCATCAGGAATTGCTCCCGTGGCGAGGGCACCTGCAGGGATAAGGACCAGGAGGAGGGGCAGAAAAGTCAATCGAGGCAAGGTCATGGGCGGGGTTTAGCCTGAAATGGCCAGCCCCGCCAACCGAGTTGGCCTTGTCAGGACATCGCAAATGTCCGGCCTTTGCTCAGGGCCATTTAACGATGGGTGGCATGGACGACAGGATGCTTTCCACATTGCCGCCGGTCTTGAGGCCAAATGTGGTCCCCCGATCATAGAGCAGATTATACTCCACATAGCGGCCGCGCTGGATCAATTGGGCTTCACGTTCTGCCTCGGTCCAGGTTTCGTTCATGCGACCGCGAACGATTCGGGGATATACATCCAAAAACGCACGACCGACATCCTGGGTGAAGGCAAAATCCTTGTCCCAATTGCCTGAATTATGATGGTCATAGAAAATCCCGCCGATGCCGCGGGGTTCTTCGCGATGCGGCAAATAGAAATAGGTGTCACACCAGTCCTTGAACTTGGCATAATAGCTGGGGTCGTGGGCGTCACAGGCCTGTTTCATCGACGCGTGGAAGGTAATCGTATCGGGAAAATCCTCTGTGCGCTGGTAGTCCATCAAGGGGGTTAAGTCGGCCCCGCCCCCAAACCACGTCTCGGTTGTGGCCAACATGCGGGTGTTCATATGCACAGCTGGCACGCGCGGATTGGTCATATGGGCGATCAGGCTGATGCCGGACGCCCAGAAGCGGGGATCCTCCGCAGCACCGGGAATCGTCTTGGCATAGTCAGGTGGGAAGCTCCCCATCACGGTGGAGACATGGACACCGACCTTTTCAAACAGGCGGCCGCGCATGATCCCCATTACACCCCCACCACCATTGGCCTCTTTGCGGGTCCAAGGTGTGCGCACAAACCGACCCGGACTGCCCGGATAGAGTGCTGGGTCTGCGTCGTCTTCGAGCTTCTCAAAGGCAGCCATGATTTGGTCGCGCAGGGATTCAAACCAGGCCCTGGCTACTGTTTTGCGGTCTTCTAGGTCACTCATGCTGCCCTCGTCTTGATCTGTCAGCCTTTTTCCGGCGCAATTGGCGAAACGCGGTCTCTCCCAGAGGCCGACATGGCCTCCCTACAACGCTAAGCCAGCCCCGCCCATCGGCCAGTTTGTCGCATGGCCTCGGTGAGGGCAATTGCCCCGGCAGTGACCACATTGAGCGAGCGGATCCCCGCCGCCATCGGGATGCGGACGCAGGCATGACAAGCCGACATGACATCAACAGGTGTCCCTTCTGTTTCACGCCCCAGCATCAGAACATCATTGTCGTGAAAGGCGAAGTCCATCAAAGCAGTGGCTCCCTCGGTCTCAATCAACACAATCCTGCTATTTCCTGCCCGTAGGCTGGTTGCAAAAGCAGCAAAACTGTCATGGCGCTTGAGGTCACACTGCGTGCCATAATCCAGCGCTGCGCGCTTTAACGTCTTGTCAGATAAAGGAAATCCGCAAGGTTCTATCACATCAAGCCCAACACCAAGGCAGGCGGTCAGGCGAATTGCCGCACCAAGATTTGGCGCGATATCCGGTTGAAAGAGAGCAAGGCGCACGTTATGCAACCCATTCTTTGGAGGGGGTGCCGCGGGATGCGGCGTTCCGTCGCACGTTCATCAGGCGAGATTGCCCTAGCTATAGCGGTAACCGAGTTTTGGACGTGTGTGAATGCGGGAGTAGCAAGGTGTCAGGCACCAATCATGATGAAACCGGCGCAGCCGGAGAACCAACACGGCGCGACATGATCCATGTCGCCACCGGGGCAGTGGCAGCTGGCGGTGCCGCCATGCTGGCTTGGCCCCTGATCAACCAGATGAACCCAGCTGCGGATACACGCGCTTTGGCCTCAATCGAATATGATGTGTCCAAGGTGGCAGAGGGCTCGCAGGCCAAGATCATGTGGCGCGGCAAGCCGCTCTTCGTGCGTCACCGCACCAAGGAAGAGATTGCCAAGGGCGTCAAGGATGATTCAGCCAATCTGAAAGATCCTCAAACTGACGCGGAACGGACGCTGCAGTCCGACGGCAAACCCGGCAAGCCCGAATATCTGATCATGGAAGCCAATTGCACCCATTTGGGCTGTATCCCAGTTGGTGTGAGTGAGCCGGGCTATATCGGTGAATATGACGGCTGGTTCTGCCCCTGCCATGGGTCGCATTACGACACGGCCGGGCGTATCCGGAAGGGTCCTGCGCCGAAGAACCTGCATATCCCACCCTACGTCTATACCGGCGACACCATCGTCAAGATTGGATGATACGAACATGAGTGGACCTTCAAGCTATGTGCCCAAGTCCGGCCTCGAAAAGTGGCTCGACACCCGGCTGCCCATCGTGCGGTTTATGAATGACACGCTGGTGGATTTCCCAACCCCGAAGAACCTGAATTATTGGTACACATTCGGCGGTATTCTCGCGGTGTGTCTGGCCAGCCAGATCATCACCGGCATCATCCTGGCCATGCATTATGTGCCGCACATTGATCATGCGTTTAACTCGGTTGAGCGGATCATGCGCGACGTTAATGGCGGCTGGCTGATCCGTTACATGCACTCCAATGGGGCCAGCATGTTCTTCCTCGCCGTCTATATCCACATCTTCCGCGGCCTCTATTACGGCTCCTACAAGGCCCCCCGCGAAATCCTGTGGGGTCTGGGCGTGATCATCTTCTTGTTGATGATCATCACCGCCTTCATGGGCTATGTGTTGCCATGGGGACAGATGTCGTTGTGGGGCGCAACCGTGATCACCAATATCGTGGGTGCGGTGCCGTTTGTGGGCGACTCGATCAAGACGTGGCTCTTGGGTGGCTTTGCGGTCGATAATGCCACGCTGAACCGCTTCTTCTCCCTGCATTATCTGTTGCCATTCGTGATTGCCGGGGTCGTGGTTCTCCACATCTGGGCATTGCACGTACCCGGCAACAACAACCCAACCGGTGTTGAAGTGCAGGACGTGAAGAAAGAGACCGTGCCCTTCCACCCCTATTACACGGTGAAGGATGCGTTTGCGATCTGCGTCTTCTTGATGATTTTCGCAGGCTTTGTCTTCTTTGGTCCCAATACATTGGGTCACCCAGACAATTACATCCCCGCCAACAATCAGGTGACCCCGTCCCACATCGTGCCTGAATGGTATTTGTTGCCCTTCTACGCGATCCTGCGGGCCATCACCTTCGACATCCTGATCATCGATGCCAAGTTTGGCGGCGTGATCGCGATGGGTGGTGCGATCCTGATCCTGTTTGCCCTGCCTTGGCTCGACACCTCCAAGATCAAGTCCATGCGCTATCGCCCGATCGCCCGTCTGTGGTGGATTGTGTTTGTGCTGAACTTCTTGATGCTGGGCGTGTGCGGTGCCATGCCGGCTGAGCCACCCTGGACGGTGATCTCGTTGATCTGCACGATCTTCTATTTCGCCTATTTCTTGGTCATTCTGCCTGTATTGGGCGTGATCGAGAAGCCCCAAACCCCACCTGCCTCGATTGCCGATTCCATTTTGCAATCGCACAAAAAGTCGGCAGGGACCTCTGCTGTTGCCGTACCGGCGGAATGAGGAAATCTGTTATGAAACCAACTTTCGCACGCCGCCTTGTTGCCGGGGTCCTCGGACTGGTCTCGGTCGTGGTCGTCGCCGGCAGCGCCCAAGCTGCCGGTGAGGTCAAGCATCCCCGTCCTGTGAATGGTTCGTGGGAAGGCCCGTTTGGGCGCTTCGACCGGGCACAGCTGCAACGCGGCTTCCAAGTTTACAAGGAAGTCTGCTCCAGCTGCCATTCGATGAACTTGCTGCATTATCGCAATCTGGGCGATAAGCACGGTCCGTTCTATGATCCCAAATATCCCAATCCGAACGACAACCCTGTCGTGAAGGCGATTGCTGCCAGCTACACCGTCAAGTCGGTGGATGCGGAAGGCAATGAGGAAGAGCGGCCAGCTCTGCCGTCGGATCGGTTCATCGCCCCATTCGAAAACCGCGCGCAGGCCGCTGCCGCCAACGGCGGGGCCGTGCCACCGGACATGTCGGTCCTCGTCAAGGCCCGTCACAATGGTGGCAGCTATATCTACTCGCTGCTGACGGGCTATGATCAAACCCCGCCAGCGGGCAAGCAGATCCCCGAGGGCAAGCATTACAACCCCTATATGCCAGGCGGTGTGATCGCCATGGGCCCGCCCATCGTCGATGAGCAAGTGACCTATGCTGATACGCCTGAAAACAAGGGCATCAAGCCAACGGTTGACCAAATGTCCCATGACGTTGTGGCCTTCCTGACTTGGGCCTCAGAACCCCACCAGACAGAGCGTAAAATCACCGGCTTTGGCGTGATGATCTTCCTGTTGATCCTCACCATCCTCCTGTGGTTCTCGTATCGCTCGGTGTGGCGCAACGTCGAACATTGATCGGCTGATCTAAGCCATCATGAGAAAGGCCGCCCCGAAGGGCGGCCTTTTTGTTTGCCGGATTGCGCGCGAAGGTGTCATCGAAACACCACTAGGCGAACGCGGGACGGGCTTGCTTGCCAACACATGAGGCTGAAAACAGCCTTAGGCGCGGCGGTCGAGTGCAATCGCGCTGGTATCGCGGCGGGCTTGTGCACCAGGGCCATAGGCGACCGGGTTCGGGCGGGCAGCGACGGCTTCCTCAGCAATCGCGCGCACAAGTCCTTCAGCCAAGGCACGCTGGCGGTTCAAGGCCCGCTCATGGGCCTCCATAGCCGCTTTAAAGCGGCGGGTTTCAGTTGTGAGCTTGGCTTTTAGTTCGGCCGGCACATCCTCAAACATATGGGGTTCTTGAGCGATGCGGCGGCTTTCCAGCGCATAGACATTGGCCAATCGGGCTGATTCCTCATTCAGATTCTGCGCTTCCAGAAAGCGGCTGGCCTCAAACAGGGCCGCTTGCCGTTCGGCCAGATCCGCCAAGCGGCGCGTCAGCATCGTCAATTGATCGACCAAGTCACTTGGGTCTTTTGCCATTAGGGTCATGGATTATCCTCCTTGGGACTGGGCGAATTCTTGCAGTTTCAACATCTCGCGCTTGACAGCTTGGGCGATGCCAATGCCGCCCTGTTCGCTAAAGCCGCGGGCATATTCTTCGGTCAGGAACGGTTTGAAGGCCCGTTCTGCCGCCCCGCCGCCAAACATTGAATCCGACATGTCAGTGTCAGTTTCCATCAGCGATAACATCTGGGCGAGCGCCATGCGTTCAAATTCGCGCGCGGTGCGGTCCATCTCGTCATTGCTTTTCAAGCTGCGGACGCGCGCGCCCAACACCTCAACCGAGGCAGACTGTGTCTGTACGGGGGGCAGGGATAAAGTGGGTGTCAGTCTATCCATGGCTCAGGCCTCCTACATCACTTCAATGTCGGCTTGCAGGGCACCAGACGCTTTCAGCGCCTGGAGAATTTGAATGAGGTCACGCGGATTGACCCCCAAAGAATTGAGGCCCTCTACCAAGTCGCGCAGCGGCACGCCGCCGCGGATCATGGTGAGATCGCCCTTATCTTCTTCCACTGAGACGTCCGAGCGCGGGACAACGGTTGTTTGCCCATCGCTCAAGGCATTGGGCTGGCTCACCAGCGGGGTTTCCTGGACTGAAACGGTGAGATTACCTTGCGCGACAGCAACGGTGGATACACGCACATTGTCGCCCATGACCACAATGCCCGACGCTTCATCCACAATGATTTTGGCAATCAAGTCAGGCGTCACGGTCAGGCGTTCAACCCGGCTGATCAGGCCAACCATATCGCCGGGATAACCGATGGGTCGCGACAGCACGACCGTGGAGGGGTTCTCAACCGCGGCTGCGGCGACGCCCAGATTGGTGTTGATGGCATTGGCAATGCGGCGGGCTGTGGTGAAATCTGGATTGCGCAGGGCCAGACGCAATTCAGTCTGGCCGGCCAGATCAAAGCGCAACTCGCGCTCAATCAATGCGCCATTGGCAATGCGGCCATTGGTGCTGACACCCCGGCTGACACTGGTGCCTGAATTGCCCGTGGCGGTGAAACCGCCCACCGTCAGCTGGCCTTGAGCCACCGCATAGACCTGACCATCCGCCCCCATCAAAGGCGTCACCAGCAAAGTGCCGCCTTCCAGGCTTTTGGCATCGCCAAAAGCTGAAACCGACACATCAAGCCGTGTCCCCTGCGTGGCAAATGGTGGCAGGCTGGCGGTCACCATAACGGCGGCGACATTCTTGGTCTGCAGATTCTGGTCGCGCGTGTTGACGCCCATGCGCTCAAGCATGGCTTCCAAGCTCTGGCGTGTGAATGGGGAATTGCGCAGCCCGTCGCCTGTTCCGGCAAGGCCGACAACAATGCCATAGCCAATGAGCTGGTTGTCGCGCACACCTTCGATTTGCACCAAATCTTTGATGCGTGATTGGGCGAGGCTTTGGCTTGGCAGGGTCATGCTGAGGCCAAGGCCGACCCACAGACAGAGGCTGGCGACAAGACGGAATACGGGCTGGGTCATGTAAGTCATCGCAAAAGGTCATGCGAAATTCATGCCGCAGGCTTCACAATAAAAGATGTTTAAAAATAATAATTTAAATGGGATAGATGGTTTTCGATTTGCCATGCCCCCGGCAAAGTCTGCCCAGTCCTGGTAGTTTCTGCCCTCTGATGGGCCCTCGGTGATCATCTGTTAATCAGGCCTTAACCGGCGCATCGCATCACTCAGATTATGAAAGTTAATGGCCCCTCTGCCACGTCAAATCTTTCAGGCGTCCGGCGCGCAGGCGGCGGGGCTGCGCCCGGTTTTGCGTTGCCCGGCCAGATCGAAGGGGGGCCGGCCCAGGTCAATCGACCTGTGGCGGCAAGCTCGATTGCCACTGTCGGTGCTTTGCTGGCGTTACAGGGCGAAGACGACATTGCCGAGCGACGCAAGCGCGCAACAAGGCGCTCCACCAATTTGCTCGACCAATTGGAGGGAATCCGCTTAGCCATTTTGGGTGAGGGGGTCAGCCGCGAACAAGTCGCCCGTCTGTCACAATCCTTGCGTGAGCATCGCGACGCGGTGGATGATCCGGCCCTGAATGCGCTTCTGGATGATGTTGAGCTGCGGGCTGAAGTTGAACTCGCCAAGCTTGAACGCGCGCTCTGATTGGGCTGTTCAGACCTGAAACATCAGGCCAAATTCGCTTGCTTCCCGATGCCGGTCCCGACTAGCATTGTCGGCGAAGGTCGGCGTAAAGGGGTGTTTGATGATGAAAGTGACTGCAGCGGGATTGATTGCTTTGGCTTGGATCCTTCCCGGGATGGCATTGGCACAAAACGTCCAGCCCAACCCCCCGGTCAAAGCCATTATTGAGGCGGCGCTGAAAGATGATCGCGCCTATGCTTTCACCCGCGATTTGACCACCGACATCGGCCCACGTCTGGCCGGCACGCAAGCTGAAGCCCGTGCGCGCGATTGGGCGGTGGCCCGGCTGACGCAGGAGGGCTTTAGCAACGCCCGGATCGAGACCTTCCCGCTAACGGCTTGGGAACGGGTTCATGAAAGTGCCGCGATTGTCGGCCCCCATGCCCAGCGCTTGGAAGTGCATGCCACCGGCGGATCACCCTCCACGCCTGCTGGTGGGCTGGAAGGCGAGGTGGTGCGCTTTGCCGATATGGCCGCACTTCGCGCCGCAGCACCAGGCTCTCTTTATGGCAAGATCGCCTTTGTTGATGACATAATGCCGGTGACCAAGGATGGCAGCGGCTATGGCACGGCCGTGGTTAAGCGGCGTGAATGTTCGGCTGTGGCAGCAGAGCGTGGTGCCATTGGCTGTCTGATCCGATCTGCGGGAACCTCCGAGCGGGAAGTCCATGTCGGCCAAGGCGCGCGCGGTCAACAGGGGGTTTTGCCCGTTTTGATTCTGGCCAATGCCGATGCCAATCAATTGGGCCGGGTATTGGCCAAGGGGCCAACCCGTGTGCGGATGGAGGTCGAAACCAAAGTGCAGCCTGCGGCCCAATCCGGCAATGTGATTGCCGAAATGCGCGGCACAGAGCGGCCTGATGACTATGTCGTGCTGGCTTGCCATTTGGACTCCTGGGATTTGGGTACTGGGGCCTTGGATGATGGTGTTGGCTGCGGCATTGTGACGGCTGCGGCCCGTTTGGTTGCCGATGTGGCAGGCCCGCCGAAACGTTCCATCCGCATCATTTATTTCGGGGCAGAAGAAGTCGGCCTGATTGGGGCTGCCGCCCATGCCAATGCCATGAAAGACAAGGCCGCCTCCTATGTGCTGGCTGCTGAATCTGATTCCGGTGATGGCCGGATTTATCAAGTCGACTTTGGTTTTGGTGCGGCCACAGAGACCGCAAAGGCCGCAATTGCAACAGCGCTTCAGCCCTTGGGCGTGGCCCGCAGGGGCGACAATGCGCGTGGCCAATCTGATATCTCCGCCCTGCGGCCCTTGGGTGTCCCGGTGATGGATTTGCAGCAAGATGCCAGCAAATATTTCTCCATCCACCACACACCCGATGACATTCTTGAGAAGGTGGATGTGGAGTCTGTGCGTCAGAATGTGGCGGTCTATGCGCTTGTGGCGTGGTTCGGCGCTTGGACCACGCTTGACTTTCGCGCCCAATAAGCCAGCCGATGGAAGAGGATGACTTTGGTGCCTTCGAGGGCGATCCGGCTCTGGGTGAGGCGATCGGACCGGACTTGCAAGAGGTCATTGCCCCGCCCGATGCTGCTGGTGAGCGGCTCGATAAGTTTCTGGCAGAACATTTTCCGGCCCTATCACGCTCGCGCATCAAGCATCTGATCGAAGCCGCGCGAGTCTTTCGCAATGGAGAGAAGGAGCTTAATCCTGCGGCCAAAGTGCGGGCCGGGGTGCGCTATCGCCTTGAGATCCCGCCGCCAGAACCCGCTGAACCCCAGCCTGAAAACATCCCGCTGTCCATCCTCTATGAAGACGCCCATGTTTTGGTGGTGGATAAGCCTGCAGGCCTGTCGGTACATCCCGCGCCGGGAAACTGGACCGGGACATTGGTCAATGCGGTGCTGTGGCACGCCGGGGAGAGTTTAAAAGTGGTGGGGGCGACAGGTCGGCCTGGCATTGTCCACCGGCTGGATATGGATACGTCCGGGGTGATGGTGGTGTGCAAAAGCGAGTTTGCGCTGGCCTCATTGGGGCGACAATTTCAGGATCGCACCATCTCGCGGCGCTATCGGGCCTTTGGCGTCGGTCAACCCAAAAGCCCGTGGCCCAAGTCCGGACGGGTTGAGGCGCGCTTGGCGCGTGACCCACGCGACCGCAAGCGTATGGCGGTGGTGGCCGATACTTCCCACGCGGGCAAGCCTGCGATGACCAATTACGAAACGATCAACCGCTATGGTATCGGGTTCCAAGGCCAAGCGGGGGCGGTGGCCAGCGAAATCGCCTGTGTGCTGGAGACAGGCCGCACCCATCAGATCCGGGTCCATATGGCCCATATCGGCATGCCCTTGATCGGAGACCGGGTCTATGGTGACACCCGTCCAGCGCGCGCCTTGCAGGCCGCTCTGCCTGAGACTGCCCGCCTGACCCGCCAAGCCTTGCATGCTGAAACCCTTGCCTTTACCCACCCTGCAACCAGTGAACGGCTCGCCTTTCAAAGCGAGCTTCCCGAAGACCTCAAAATCCTGCAAGCTGCTTTGAAAGCGCTTTAAAACTTGGAAAGGCCCATAATGCTCAACCGCCGCCAGATGCTTGCCACCTCCACTGCCACGCTGGGATTGGCGGGGTTGTCCGATCCGGCGTGGGCTGCTGATGTCTCAGCTCAGTTGAATGCGCGGTTTGAAGCCTATTTTGAAACCCAAGTCCTGCGTAACCCAGAGTTTGCCACCACCTTGGGCGACAAGCGCGGACAAGATCGCTGGACGGATGAAACAGAAGCCTTTGAGGCCGATGGCTTGGCACTTCAAGTCAGGGCCAATGAGGAGATTGCGCGTTTGGTGAGGGGGTCCCGCCTTGGTGAAACCGATCGCTTAAGTGTGCGCCTGTTCGACAAATTGACACGTCAAGCCCAAGCCCATGTGCCGTTTCGCAACCATGGCTATCTGTTCGACCAAATGAACGGAGCCCAATCCGCCATCCCGACCTTTTTGGCCAATAATCACAGCGTCAACAGTCTTGAGGATGCAGAGGCCTATATTTCGCGCCTCGAGACACTACCAGAAAAAGTCGCTGAATTGCTGGAGCGCTCTTATGCTGCGGCCGGTCGTGGCATCACGCCGCCGCGCCATATCTATGATTTCGTCATCAGCGATTGTCGCAATTTATTGGCTGGTGCGCCTTTCGCCGACGGCGGTCAGGCCTCTGTTTTGTGGAATGACATCCAGACCAAGATTGACCGCACCACATTGGATGGTCCGACCAAAGCCCGCTTGAAAGATCAGGCCAAGAAGGCCCTCTTGGCAAAGGTCAAGCCGGCCTATGAGGCGATTATCACCGAGATGAGCCGCCAGCAGGCCAGCGCCCGCACGACCGACGGTGTCTGGGCGCTTCCTGATGGGGAAGCTTATTATGCCGAACGTCTGGCCAGCCAGACCACGACCAATCTGAGTGCGCATGAAATCCACCAATTGGGTCTGGATGCGGTCGCCCGCATCCATGGCGAGATGGAAGCCATTATGAAGAAGACCGGCTTCACCGGCACGCGCGAAGCCTTCTTTGATATGATGGAAACCGATCCCCGCTTTTTTGTTGCTGATACGCCCGAGGGCAAGGCGAGCTATGTCGCCCAAGCCACTGCGGTGATTGATGCGATGCGCCAACGCTTGCCGACGGCCTTCAATCTGATGCCCAAAGCAGCCTTGCAGGTGCGCGCGGTGGAACCTTTCCGAGAGGCCTCGGCGGGACTGGCCTTCTATTCCCGGCCATCCGCAGATGGCAAGCGGCCGGGCTATTATTACGTCAACACGTTCAATGTGAAGGCGATTCCGACTTATCAGATGGAGGCCTTGGCCTATCATGAGGGTTTGCCCGGCCATCATATGCAGATTGCCATCGCCCAGGAACTGACGGGCCTGCCGCGCTTTCGCAAGTTTGCCCGCTTTACCGCTTATTCGGAAGGCTGGGGCCTTTATGCGGAACATTTGGGCAAGGATATGGGCTTTTATCAGGACCCTTACTCGGATTTTGGTCGCCAGGTTCTCGAATTGCGCCGGGCAATCCGTCTTGTGGTGGATACAGGCCTGCACGCCAAGCGGTGGCCGAAGGAACAGGCGATTGGCTATATTCTGGCCAATCAACCCGGTGATCTTGAAAGCGCCACGCGCGACATCAACCGCTATATCGTCATGCCGGGCCAAGCCACGGCCTATCTGATCGGCCAAATGGAAATCCTGCGTCTGCGCGCGGCAGCTCAACGCCGATTGGGTGCCCGTTTCGACATCAAAACCTTCCACGACATCGTTTTGGGCAGCGGCTTTGTGCCGCTCGACGTGCTCAAAGAATTGGTCGAGGCGTGGGTATTGGCTTGGTCTTCTAGGGCACGCTTAAAAGGAATAAGAAGACGGCAAAGAGCACAAGGTGGATCGCGCCCTGCATGACCGTGGTGCGGCCTGTGGACAGTGACAGCGTGGCCACGAGCAAGGTGAGCAGGATCAGCACTGTGTTGGATGGACTGACCCCAAGGATCAGCTGCCAGTCAAAAACAAGGGCGAGGGCCGCCACGACCGGAATGGTCAAGCCGATGGTGGCCAGCGCCGAGCCCAGTGCCAGATTGAGGCTATTCTGCAAGCGATTGGCACGCGCCGCGCGCACGGCAGCCAGTCCTTCAGGCAACAGCACAAGCCCTGCAATCACAACCCCGACAATCGACTTGGGTGCCCCGGCATCGACAACCAATGTCTCAAGCGTAGGTGCCAAAGTCTTGGCGAGCCAAACCACACTGCAGAGGGAGGCGATCAGCAAGAGCCCACTGACGACAGTCTGACGGGGGGATGGTGGTGGCGCATGATTGGCTTCATCGGCGCGGGTTACCTCTTCCTCGGGCAGAAAATAGTCACGATGGCGGACGGTCTGCACCAAAATAAAGGTGGCATAGAGCACAAAGGACACAATCCCGACAAAGGCTAATTGGGTCTGGGTGTAATAGGGGCCGGGCAGGCTGGTGACATGGTTGGGCAGGATGAGCACCATGACCGACAAGGCCGCCAAAGTGGCCAGTGCGGTTGAAACCCCGGTTTGCACATAGGTTTGCTCGCCATGGCGGATGCCGCCCAGCAACAGACATAGGCCAACAACGCCATTGAGGATGATCATGATGGCGGCCATCACCGTATCACGCACCAAGGCATCTGCACCCGGCCCACCGGCCAGCATGATGGAGACAATCAGGCCGACTTCGATAACCGTCACCGCCACCGCAAACAGAAACGTACCAAAGGGCTCGCCAACCCGATGGGCAACCACTTCTGCATGGTGAACCGCTGCCAGCACCGCGCCAAACAGGACCAAGGCCAGAACACCCGCTGCGGCCAGACCCAACCCCTTGGCATCTGCCAGAAACAGGCTTGCCACACTGGCCATGATCCCGGCCAAGGGGGCAGCCAGCGTCCAGGACGGTAATGTCTTGATGGCATTGGGCATATATGAGAGCTAGTTTATCGGTCTCTCATGCGCAACCCAATCACGGGCTGAGGCGTGCCTTAACCCCGCCCGTCGGATCACAAGCACGTCATTGTCGACACTTAGGCGAGTCATGCGGGGGTGATGGGCCATGTGGCACCCCGCAGATTTTGCGGATCAGGCCTTGGATCAAACGGGGCGGGCCGAATTGTCTTGCATCTTGTAGGATAAAGGCGCATAGGGGTCATGTCTGATGACGGTTCTATGCTTGTCTGTTCGCTGAAACACTCGGCGCTGCTCTCAAAAATATCTCCTGAAACGCCGACGCTGAGGTGCCAGCATGTTGCAGGCACCTGTTACACTATGAATGGACTTACGACATGACTACCGGAACAGTGAAATGGTTCAATGGCCAAAAGGGTTTTGGCTTTATCGCACCAGACCAGGGCGGCCCAGACGCCTTTGTTCACATCAGCGCCGTTGAACGCGCTGGCCTGCACGATCTGCGCGATGGCCAAAAGCTCAGCTATGATTTGGTTGCCGACCGCAAAAGCGGCAAAATGTCAGCTGATAATCTGCAACTCGCAGACTAGGATCGAGCACGTTTATCAGAGCTGAAATGTCCTGATAAACAGATCCTCAATCACAGACTTGCACGCCCAATTTGGTTCTTAAAAGTACCAGCTACGCGTGGATTGCCCTCGATTATCAAGAGCCGGTTGGACGCTTAAAAAAGCCGCCAACCGGCTTTTTTGTTGCCCTTCACCCCGGTGCAATCATCAGTTCGGGGCGCACGATGGCATCAAAATCTTCCCCGCTAATCCCAAGGGCAATGGCTTCCTCGCGCAGGGTCGTGCCATTCTTATGGGCGGTTTTGGCGACTTTGGCGGCCAGATCATAGCCGTATTTTTCCTTCAGAGGCGTCACCAGCATCAAGGAATTGGCGAGGCCCTTGGCGATATTGTCGAGGCGCGGCTCAATCCCCACCACGCAATTATCGGTGAAGCTGACAGCGGCATCGCCCAAAAGCTGCACCGATTGCAGGAAATTATAGGCCATCATCGGGTTGAACACATTGAGCTCGAAATGACCTTGGCTTCCGGCAAAGGCGATGGCGGCATTATTGCCCAAGATGTGCGCGCAAACCTGGGTGAGGGCTTCGCATTGGGTCGGGTTCACTTTGCCGGGCATGATAGAGCTGCCGGGCTCATTCTCTGGCAGGGCCAATTCGCCCAGACCGGCCCGCGGGCCTGAGCCCAAGAAGCGGATATCATTGGCAATTTTAAAGCAGCTCATGGCCACTGTGGTGATCGCCCCATGGGTGAAGACCATGGCATCATGGGCGGCCAAGGCCTCGAACTTATTGGGGGCGGAGGTAAAGCCCAAGCCGGTGATCGCCGCGATCTCTTCTGCGACGGCTTGCGCAAAACCCACAGGCGAGGCCAGGCCCGTGCCCACAGCGGTGCCGCCTTGGGCCAGCTCCATCAAGGCTGGCAAAGTCTGCTTGATACGGGCAATGCCATTGGCGATCTGCTGGGCATAGCCTGAAAACTCTTGGCCCAATGTGACTGGCGTTGCATCCTGGGTATGGGTGCGGCCAATTTTGATAATGTCCGCCCAGGCCTTGGCTTTGGCGTCGAGGGCGCCGTGCAGATGGGTCAGCGCCGGCAACAAATGGTGGGTGACTTCCAGCGCACAGGCAATATGCATGGCCGTCGGGAACGTATCGTTGGAGCTTTGGCTCATATTGACATGATCATTGGGGTGAACCGGCTTTTTTGAGCCCATTTCCCCGCCCAGCATCTCAATGGCGCGGTTCGAGATCACCTCATTGGCATTCATATTGGATTGGGTACCAGACCCGGTTTGCCAGACCACCAAAGGGAAGTGGTCGTTGAGCTTTCCATCAATCACTTCTTGGGCAGCCTTGATAATGACCTCGCCCATGGCGGTGTCCATCTTGCCCAATTTCATATTGGCCCGCGCGGCAGCCAGTTTGACAATCCCCAACGCCTTGACGATCGACAAGGGTTGTTTTTCCCAGCCAATCTTGAAATTGCCGCGGGAGCGTTCGGCTTGTGCCCCCCAATAGGCATCGGCAGCTACGTCAATCGGGCCAAATGTGTCGGTTTCGGTACGGGTGCTCATGGTGTTCCTCATGAATGATGTGGCGACGGCTTAGCCAGATTGATTAGGGTTTTGAAGGGGGGAGAGGTGTTGCGTCAAACAGGACAGCAGGCTGTCCCGCCCCTTCCGGGGGCACGGGGGTCAGTCGCAGTCTTGTGTCGCCCAAAATGATGTCACGCAGAACCGGTTCAGCAGACCTGATCTCGCCGTTCTTGAACGCCTGGGAAGCCGCCTCATCATAAAGCCGTTGCGATTGGATCAGGCCGATCCAGCCAGTCGGGCTTTGCTTGAAGATGGATAGACCCTCGTCGCTGGACAGAATGGCGACTTCCAGATCGGGGCTGGCATCAAGATTGATCAGGGCCGCGTGGCAGCGGTCGGCGTCCCGCATCGGCTCAAACATCAAACAGCGTGGCACGGTGAAGTCTGGCAGAGCATGGAAGTTGGTGGCGATGAAGCTCGCGGGCAACTTCGCACCCTTGGGGCTGACGACTGCCAAGCGCGTCAGATCGGCCGGCTTGGTCACTTCTGCCTCCAATTCCGGGTCGAGGTCATAGCGACGCCGCTCCAGCTTGCCGTCGCTGGCTTTTTGAGCCCAGCTTACGATCGTGGGGTCCTTGGAGGCAACAAGTTTGGCCAGAGCGGACTTGCCATATTGGCCGGTATCGGCACTCAGCACGAACCAGTCAAAGCGTTCAGGCTTGACCTGCCCCTTGAGCAGACGACTGACCTGATGATCAACACTTAAGCGTGCCGGAGCAGCCAAGGGGGTCAAAACGGCCAAAAACACGACGCATTTGAACATGGCCAAGCCAATATTGGCCGGTTTCAGGCCCGCCATCCACGGGCCGGGTTTAAACACCGCGATGCTGTAGCCAACGCCATAGGCCAAGGCGATCACCACCACCATGGCCGCATAGGCCCGATCAATGGTCAGCCCATATTGGAAAATCCGCAGGCTGAGACTCCATGCCGCCAAAACCGCAAACAAGAGCAGCAAGAGACAGCCCAGCCGCACACTCCATTTCAAGACCAGTGCGACTTTGCGTTCATCCTCACCCTGTTGGAAGGCTGCATTGATCAGCAGGACAAAGGCAATACAGGCACTGAGCAAGGTCGCTGTGGCAGCGCGTGTGTCCCACAATGGCTGCAGGCCGCTGAACAGCAGGCTGACCGCGAAGATGACGCCAATCAAGCTGATCACAGGCAAAAGCCAGCCCAAAACCCCCAGCGCGAGGGCTCGGACCTGTGTCAACAGGCGCGGCTGGATGTCTCCCAAATGCACAGCACTGGCAAAGGCCAAGCCTAACAGAGGTGTTGCCACAAGCGGCTCATCCAACAGCTTTTTCAGCCAGTTAAAGCCGATGAAACCCAATAATGCAGCGCCCAGTACCAGGATGGCCCAGAACAAAAGGGTGAAGAAAATGGCCAAGGCCAATTGCACCCCGCGCTTCCATGCTTCGTCGAAATAGAGTTCATAAGGAGCAACAATTTTGCCGGCTTGATCGGCACTCGACACGAGCTCATTGGCAATAAAGCTCAAGGCCAGCAGGATCATGACATAAGCGAGCTCGCTGACATTAGCCGTTCCCACAAGCTTCTGTGCGTGCCAGCTAACAAAAATCAGCACGACCGCAACCAAACCGGTCCAAGCTGCCAAGCTAATCCGCCGCATCACTGCTGCATTGGCCCACAGCACAAAGGCCAAGAGGGTCAAGGACTGGGCCAAAATCTCCCGCCAATCTTGGCCCAAGGCCGCCAGGACACCACCCTTGCCGTCATGGTCGATCAACAGACCCACCAAGAGCCCGATGAAGAGCCCTGTTGTCAGACGGAGGAGGAGGGCCCCCCGCTCGGTAAGCAACTGGTTGTGTGTGCCAAACAATTTTGAAACCATGGTGTCATGTCCTGACTAAAGGGCGGCGGTCTGCACGCCCGCATTTTCAAGCCGTCAACATATGGCTAGACTTGTTTCATGAATGATGAAACGCCTTTGTGGCAGAAAATGGCGAGTGCGGGTGCCATGATGATCCAGGGCACGCCTCAGGCGCGCGCGCTGGGCATGCGGGTGGTGTCGATCACGGAAGCGCGCGCGGTGGTGGAAGTCGACTGGCGCGAGGATTTGGTCGGCGATCCTGAGACGGGGGTGATTGCCTCAGGTGTGGTCACCACGCTTCTGGACAATAGCTGTGGGGTGGCGGCTTTTGCGGCCTTGAGCGAGCCGACCTCAACCGCCACACTTGATCTGCGCATTGATTACATGCGGCCCGCGCGCAAAGGGGCAACGATCCGGGCTGACGCCCATTGCTATCGCATGACCAAGACGGTGGCCTTTGTGCGCGCCTTTGCATTCGACAGTGCGGATGAAACCGATCCGGTGGCCGCGGCGCAAGCTGCCTTCATGATGGGGACATCCTCGCGCATGGGCAAGAACCGGAGACCACCGGCATGAGCGAGACGTCTGCACCGCCAACCCGCGTTGATCTGGCTGAGCTGAGTGCCATGTTCGAGGCCGTGCCCTATGCCAAATTCCTGGGTGTCCGTCTGGAGCTCAAGGGCGACGAATTGACCGCCATTCTGCCCTATAAGGATGAGTTGATCGGCAATCCGATGCTGCCGGCCTTGCATGGTGGGGTGGTTGGGGCCTTGATGGAATTGACGGCTGTTGCCCAAATCTTCCTCGCACAAGGTGGAAAGAAAGTCCCGAAGGTTATTGATATTTCTATCGATTACTTGCGCTCTGGTCGACCGGTCGACACCTATGCGCGCGCCCATGTCACCAAGCTGGGTCGTCGGATCGCCAATGTGCGGGTTGAGGCGTGGCAATTTGACCGCGCCGATCCGATTGCGGCGTTGCACGGCCATTTTCTGATCAAGAGCGATGAGGGTGCGGTCTAACATCCGCAGTGGTGCGCGGCTCATTGACCCAAAGACGCGCACACGATTATCCAAGCTGGTGGGATAAGTGCCAATTCACTTCACTGGAATTTAGTCACTCGACAGTTCAATCATGCCAAGGTAGCGAATTCTACGTATACTTCCGGGCAATTCTATCTTTGTCACATGAGGCATCAAGGTCCCTATGGCTTTATTGGGATCTGATCCTCAAAGCTGTAATCATTGTGAATCCCGGCACCAACCCGCTGATTTTTCTCATCGATATCGCGCTTGACCTTCTCAATATCAACGCCGCGCTCTTTCAACATTTTGGCAGCAACGGCCAGATATTTGTACTCAGGATGTTGCCTTAAAGGTTCGGGATACTCTTCCGTCACCATATTCATCGAATTACCATAAATCGTCTTCGCAAGGCCTTCCAAGTCATGACTATAGCCTCTTTCCAGCAATTGGACTGCCTTGCTCGGGTGCCCGACTGCCGCTGCGTATTCCGCCATGCCAATGCTCCCCTTCATTATCGGAGCATTTACATCTACGCCCGTGTTGAGCAGAAGCTCAAAGTTATCCCACTTGCCGGTGTATTGCCCTACCGAGAAGGCTTCCGACAGCGCAGTATCACCATCTCCGCGGGTTAAATTCGGATTGCCGCCGTATTGAAGCATTAACTTAAGAAAGACGGGGTCGGTGTAAGATGCTGCGGCATATGTGCTAGGGATACCGTCTGTGCCGGTTTGGTTTGGGTTACCGCCTGCCTTGAGCAAAGCCTCCAAGGCCGCAGGCTGCTCGCACTTCAAGGCATAAAACAGGGGCACAAAATCATTTTGCCCCTTGGCATTCACATCGACCCCTTCTGCAATCAATGCGGCAATTCTTGGCGTATCGCCTCCGCACGCTGCTTTAGCCATTTGAGCGACCTTGGGGTCGCTAAAGACTTCACCAATCGTCATCCCACCCAGCTTGGGGTCTTTGAGGCTCAATCCTGCCGCAGCAGCCACAACCAAAAATGTTGCAGCAAGTCCCACTTTAAGCATGTTCCGCCTCCAGCTTGCTGAATTTCGCATGAGTCTTCTTTGTGTTCACCGCAATTGATTTGGGCCATTGGGACCAATTCATTCTTGTAAAGGCACGTATAAGGGGCTCTTGGCCTGGGTGTCTGTTCCATCACGATGCGCCGCACCGCAAACCCCATTCCACCTCTGGAACCTATTCTCGTCAAGCACACCCCAAAACGCCATCAGCGTCGCAGAGATTGAGCAGCTGGACCGGCAAAAGGGCGCACCGTGCGCTCCCCAAAAAGCCAATCGATAATCTTGTCCCGCACATGTCGGCGCGGCCCATCTTAAGCTGGAACCCGTGTACGATCTTGGGCAAAACCTTGGGCAAAGGCCGCACAAGACAAAGCTGGCTCTTGCGCCGCGTGAGGACATTTGTGGGGCTTTTGAAGACTCCCGCCTGCCAGATGGACCTTGATCAGGCCAGCCCGCCCTAGCCGAATACCCGCGCAAAGATGGTGTCGACTTGGGCGAAATGGTGGCTATCGTCAAACAGGGTGCGGATGTGGTCCGGGCTTAAGAGGGTGCTGACTTGGCTGTCGGCCAGAAGCCGGTCGAGCAGGGCGGTGGCAGGTCGCGGGCTGGGAAGTGACCACACCGCCATTGCATTGGCCTGCACCATCTTATAGGCGTCTTCGCGGCTGGCCCCGGCTTGGGTGAGGGCCAGAAGGACGCGCTGGGAATTGTGCAACCCGCCCAGAAGGTCGAGATTGGCCTTCATGCGTTCTGGATAAATCAGCAGCTTTTCAACCACCCCGGCCAGACGGTGCAGCGCAAAGTCGAGGTGGATGGTGGCGTCAGGGCCAATGCCGCGCTCAACGCTGGAATGGGAAATGTCCCGCTCGTGCCACAGGGCGACATTTTCCAGCGCCGGGATGGCAGCAGAGCGGACCAAGCGGGCCAGACCGGTCAGATTTTCGGTCAAGACCGGATTGCGCTTGTGCGGCATGGCTGAGGAGCCCTTTTGCCCCGGCGAGAAATACTCCTCCGCCTCCAGCACTTCGGTGCGCTGCATGTGGCGGATTTCGGTGGCCAAACGCTCAATCGAGGAGGCCACCACCGCAAGCGCGCAGAAGAAAGCGGCATGACGGTCGCGCGGGATGACTTGGGTTGATACCGGTTCCACGCTCAGGCCCATTTTGGCCGCAACATGGGCTTCCACGCGCGGGTCGATTTGAGCAAAAGTCCCCACAGCGCCGGAGATGGCACAGGTTGCGATTTCGGCTTTGGCCGCCACCAGTCGGGCACGTGCGCGCTGAAACTCAGCATGAAAGCCTGCCAGGCTGACGCCGAAAGTCGTGGGTTCGGCATGAATGCCGTGGCTGCGGCCGATACGAACACTGTGCTTATGCTCATGAGCCCGGGTGGCAAGGGCGGCCAAGACACGGTCAACACCCGCAATCAGCAGGTCACTGGCCCGGCTTAACTGCACTGCAAGACAGGTATCCAGCACATCTGAACTGGTCATGCCTTGGTGGACGAACCGGGCTTCTGGGCCGACGATCTCTGCCAGATGGGTCAAAAAGGCGATGACATCATGCCTGGTCTCAGCTTCGATGGCATCAATCCGGGCGACGTCAAACACCGCATCCCCGGCCTTGTCCCAAATGGTGCGGGCAGCCTCAGCCGGTATGACCCCCAATTCGGCCAGCGCATCGGCGGCATGGGCCTCAATCTCAAACCAGATCCGGAAGCGGGTCTGGGCGTCCCAAATCGCCATCATTTCAGGGCGGGCATAACGGGGGATCATCTTTGGAATCCATCTGCAGCAAAAAGGCCGCCGAGTGCGTTCGGCGGCCCTGTTTTGAGGCTGTTGGCTTGAAGGTCAAGCGGCGTTTGCCGCGCAAAGGCCTTTTCAGGCTGCGGCTGTCTCTTTGGCGGTCGCTTCAAGGTCCTGTTTGATCGTGGCGCGTGCCAAGAGGAAGAAACCAATCACCAAAAGCCCCACAGCGGTTGAAACCGTCAAAGACCAGCGAATGCCCTCGGCTTGGGAGGCCTTGCACAGGCTATCTCCGGCGGTTGCCGCTCCCTTGGCGCAAAAGCTGGCAAACTCACTGCCTGCGGGTGCCAAGGTGGCAAAATGCTGGGCGGCAAACAGGTCTGACATGAAGCCAACTGCCGTTGGCCCGGCACCCAGTCCCACCATATTGACCACAAACAGCATCAGCGCCACCGCTGTGGCCCGGCTTTGCGGGCGCACCAAACCTTGGACTGCGGCATAGACCGGCCCGTACCAGACTGCATTCAAAAGGGTTGGAATGGACAAAAGAATGATGCAGGCAAGCGTGCCTTCCACAAACATGCCCGCCCAGAAGAAGGGGGCCCCGGCAATGAAGGCCAAAAGCGGCACAGTCATGTAGGCGCGGGTGTCATTTTTGGCGGCGCGGTCTGCTGCAATCCCGCCCAGCATGGTGCCCGCGACGCCTGCCACAAAAGTCATGATCGCCATGGCATAGCCAATCTGATCGAGCGCCATGCCATGCACGCGGGCAAGGAAGATCGGCAGGAAGGAGGCGTGGCCATAACCCAAGAAGGAAATCATGGTCGCAGCCCCGACCGCATACCAATAGGATTTGCGGCTGGTCAGTTCTTTTGCGGTCTGGCTTAAGCTGGGGGCAGAAGCGGCAGTCCCCACCTGCACAAGGCCAAGCTTGCGTGGTTCTTTCAGCGTGTAAAAGGCGATCAGGCCGATGATCACGCCGGGAATGCCCACGGCGAAAAAGGCTGTCCGCCAGCCATAATGGTGGGCAATGAAAGCCCCCACGACATAGCCCAGGGCGGTTCCAACCGGCACGCCCAAGGAATAAAAGGCAATGGCTGAAGCGCGCTTTTCTGCCGGCACATAATCTGAGATCAACGAGTGGGCAGGGGGCGTACAACCCGCTTCACCAACCCCCACCCCAATCCGGGCCAGCAGCAATTGCGTGAAATTTTGTGCCAGTCCGCACAAAGCGGTAAATCCGCTCCACACGATAACGGCCGTTGAAATGATCAGCGGTCGGTTACCACGCTCTGCCAAGCGCGCGATGGGGATACCCAGCACGGTGTAGAAAAAGGCAAAGGCAATCCCAATCAGCATGCCCAATTGACCATCAGAGATGCCCAACTCTTGCTTGATGGGTCCAGCCAGAATCGAGACGATCTGGCGGTCGACAAAGTTGAGCGTGTAAATGATCAACAAAACCCACAGCGCATAACGCACATATTGTGGGCTCAAGGCGGCTGGCTGGGTCTCGTTCAAAGATCCAACTGTTGCGTCTGACGGTTTGTCCATCTGGTCGTTCCCCTTCCGGGCAAGTCTGTCGCCTGCCTCAATTGTCGGTCCACCTTCGGGCCGACGCGGAAAAAAGCAATGGCATGGCCGGATTTATTTGCATGGCCAAGCCCTTGGCTGATCAAGTTGTCGAGAGCAGTGGTTTGCGCAATGCCCGTCCGCCAAGCCAGAACATCAGTGCACTGATCAGACCCAAATGGCAGGCCACAATCAGGCTCCAGCGCAAGCCTTCTTGCCGGGCCACCACACAGGCCGCATCCGCCGTGGTGGCCGCCGCTTTGCCGCAGGCTTGGGCAAATTGGCTGATGCCAAGGCCAGAGCCGTCAAACATCATGTTGCGCAAAGTGTCAGACAAAATGCCCGCAAAAATGGGCCCAAGACCCAAGCCTACCAGATTGACGACAAATAAGGTTATGGCCGCAGCCATGGCGCGCTGGCTGGGGGGCACCACGCGCTGGACGGTGGCAAAAGCGGGGCCATACCACAAGGAATTGAGCACACCGGGAATCCAGATCAAAACCAACGCGGCCTGCCAGCTGCTGGCCAAATAGCCTGGTGTGAAACTGACGCTGGCAATCGCCATGCCGATCGCAGGCACAAACAGGAAGGCACCAGGATCCTTGGCCCCAAACTTATCGGCAAAATAACCGCCCAACCACGTGCCGATCAGGCCGCCAACGCCAGAGGAAATCCCCAACCAGACACCCACTTCACCGGGGCTCATGCCATGCAAGCGCTGGAAAAAGGCGGGGGTGAAGGCCCCTTGGCCATAGCTTACAAAGGCTGCCGCCGCCGCACCCAACGTCACAAAAACATAGGCGGGCGAGCCCAGCAACGTCTTGAGTGTTGACCACGCACTGGCATGCCCCCCGGCGGGGGCAACAGGAAAGCCCAAGGTTCGGCGGGGTTCCTTTAAGGTGAACCAGGCAATCAAGGCCAGACCCACGCCGGGCAACCCTGCGACCAGAAAAGCGGTGCGCCACCCCCAGATGTCGGCAATGACCCCGCCCAAAACCGCGCCCATCAGGCTGCCAACCGGAACACCCAATCCGTAAAAGGCAATCGCGCGCGCCCGGCGGTCGGCAGGAACATAATCAGAAATCAGCGAATGGGCGGCAGGCGTACAGCCGGCTTCCCCGACGCCGACCCCGATCCGGCCCAGCAACATTTGCACAAAATTAGTCGCCAGCCCGCACAAAGCGGTAAAGCCACTCCACACCGCCAAAGAGATGGAAATAATCTTCACCCGGTCGCCCCGGTCAGCCAATCGGGCAATCGGAATGCCAAGGATGGTATAAAAGAGCGCAAATGCCAGACCCGTCATAATCCCGATCTGCCAATCATCCAGCATCAGCTCTGTGCGGATTTCCTCGGCCAGAATGGACACAATGCTGCGGTCTAAAAAATTGAGGATATAAATGATGAGCAGCATCCACAGCGCATATCGGACATAGGACGAAGACAGCCCATGGCTGGTCTGTGTGTCGCTGGAGGCAGGGTTCGCGCTGTCCGGAGCGGGCGTTGCTCCGGAATTGATGACATCCGACATGGTTTCCCCCAAAATTTTACGCATGCCTGATTGTTTCAGGCCTTTGACATTGACCTCAGCTTATCCAAACTTCGCCACTTGCAAACCATGGAAATGGTGGGAACACAGTTTTGTGCGCACAAGCCTGCTTCTGGGCAAATATTCTGCGTATTCCGTTGTTTTGTGGAAATCTATTCCAAGAAAAACCACTTGACCTTGCGTGCACGCACGTTTATGCCTTTGGCTAACGTTTTGAGGAAACGCAATCATGCGCAACGTCGCACTTGTCATCGTAAGTCCGCCGCGAACTGGTGAGGGATAGGCCCCTCATTGGAACGCGGCGGTGCAACACAAGGGGCTCAACTGGCCCCTTTTTTCATGTCCGAAAAGCCGCCATAAGCATCAAGCCGGAACCCCCGCCATGTATGATACTGAAACTGAGAGCCAAACCATGACCTCCGCGACTGCCCAAACCGCACCGATTGAACTGACCGGGGCAGAAATTCTGGTGCGCGCCATGCAAGAGCAGGGTGTGGAAACGATTTTCGGCTATCCTGGCGGCGCGGTTCTGCCGATTTATGATGCGCTTTATCAGCAAGAGCAGATCCAGCATGTGCTGGTGCGCCATGAGCAAGGTGCCGGCCATGCCGCAGAAGGCTATGCCCGGTCGACGGGCAAGTGCGGGGTGGTGCTGGTAACCTCCGGGCCGGGTGCCACCAATGCGGTGACGGCTTTGGTCGATGCTTTGATGGATTCGATTCCTTTGGTGTGCATCACCGGGCAAGTGCCCTCGCATTTGATCGGCTCAGATGCATTTCAAGAATGCGATACCACCGGGATCACACGGTCTGCCACCAAGCACAATTATCTGGTCAAGGACGTCAATGACTTAGAGCGGATCGTGCATGAGGCTTTTCAAGTCGCCACCACAGGCCGGCCTGGCCCTGTGCTGATCGACATTCCCAAGGATGTCCAGTTCAAAAAGGCGCTCTATCGCGGCAAGCCCAATGATTTGTCGCCCAATTATCGCCCGCCGACCAATCCAGACCTGATCGCGATTGAAAAAGCGGTGGAATTGATGGCCTCAGCCAAAAAGCCAATCTTTTACACCGGCGGCGGGGTGATCAATTCCGGGCCAGAAGCCTCCCGCCTATTGCGCCAATTGGCGGCGGCAACGGGCTTCCCGGTCACCTCAACCTTAATGGGCTTGGGCAGCTTTCCAGCCAGCGACCCCCAATGGCTGGGGATGCTGGGCATGCACGGGGCCTATGAGGCCAATATGGCCATGCATGATTGTGATGTCATGATTTGTCTCGGCGCGCGCTTTGACGACCGCGTAACCGGGCGACTGGATGCTTTCTCGCCGGGGTCGAAGAAAATCCATATCGATATTGATCCCTCCAGCATCAATAAGAATGTGCGGGTGGATATTGGCATTGTCGCCGATGCAGGCAAAGCAATTGCCGCCCTTTTGGCCCAGTGGCAGGCGCGCGTTGGCAAGCCAGCTCAGATTGCCGATTGGAATGCTCAGATTGACCGCTGGCGGGCACGCAAAGGCTTTGCCTATCGCCAAAGCGGCGAGGTGATCAAACCCCAATATGCGGTTGAGCGGCTCTATGAACTGACCCGAAACCGCAAGACCTTCATTACCACCGAAGTGGGCCAGCATCAGATGTGGGCCGCCCAATTCTATCGCTTTGAAGAGCCCAATCGCTGGATGACCTCAGGCGGGCTTGGCACCATGGGCTATGGTCTGCCTGCCGCGATTGGCGTGCAGATGGCCCATCCTGATGGGCTGGTGATTGATATTGCCGGGGAAGCCAGCATCCAAATGTGCATTCAGGAAATGAGCTGTGCGGTCCAATATGGCCTTCCAGTCAAGATTTTCGTGCTTAATAATGAATGGATGGGCATGGTGCGCCAATGGCAGCAATTGCTGCATGGAGAGCGCTATTCCCAAAGCTATTCCCATTCCTTGCCCGATTTTGTGAAGCTGGCAGAAGCCTATGGGGCCAAAGGTATACGCTGTGAGGATCCAGCCCAGCTTGATGCCGCGATCCAGGACATGATCGACTATGATGGCCCGGTGATCTTTGATTGCCGCGTCACCAAGGATGAAAATTGCTTCCCCATGATCCCATCGGGCGCGGCGCATAATGAAATGCTGCTCGGCGATGATGGCCAAGACCTCGGCACCGCCATTGATGAGAAGGGGCGGCAGTTGGTTTAGGGGGGTAGCCGGCGGCCTGGCTCGAGGGTGAGAGCAAAGGCAATCAGCCACTAGAGATTTTCATTCTTAAGTGTCAAAATATCAAGATGCAACCGAGTCCAAAATCTCCATCAGCATCAATGCCCGGCTTTTTGCCGCTGGAAATTGCGAATCTCAAAGCACAGTGCCCAAATTGTAGTTCTTTGGTAGCCCCGGACCTTTGGACCGAGCGGCAATTTGAGTTTGGTCCAATTCATGAGATTCAGGACCCTAAAGCAGGTGCTTGGCATCGTTTGAGTGTGGGCGCAGTCTGCCAATGTGGTACAACTGTTCAAATCCCAACAAATTACAAGAAACTGGACTGGCGCATTAATTTTTTCGGAGATGAATCAGGCCGCCAGATGGGAGACCTTGAATACATCGGCTACTCATTGATTGGCATGCGAGATGCAGGTGTTGAGAAATTCAGAAAAAATCTAATTGAACTCAAGTTAAAGCATGTCCCGGGCAGTAATCCGGAGGTCTGGAAAATCCACACAAAGGATATCTTGAACGGACGAACCCGGATGGTCCACGGAATTTACAAACAAATATCGGACGTAGCCGCTTTCTTCAATGATTGCGCTGATCTGCTGTCATCAATGGATGACGAGTGCATTAAAGTTCACGCGATGGGAGTCATTAGGCCCGAGTTCAACAAGAAGGAAAGGCGAAAATCTCTAAATTTTGCTCTGAAAACGATACATAGCGCCGCGATTTCCTATGCTATATACAGTAGCACCCACATCGGACTTAAACCCAAGTTCGTGTTAGATTCTATTGCGCCTTTCAAAGGTGATGATCACTTCGAAGAATGGGCGCAGGGAACATATCTGAATTCAAAGAGGTATTTGGTCCACGAGTATCTATCCCATTGTAATGATATTGAATGTCCGAAATTTGTGCCACCAGGAAGTCACGCCTGCTTAGAAATAGCGGATTTCCACGCGTACATGACGGCGCGGTCGATTTTCAAGAGGGTAAAAAATGAGCAGCCAGAACTGCCCATGGGGCGACTGGGCCGCTGCAATTACATGATTTTAGATGGTCCAGATGGACCTGACCATTACCGAGGACATGACGTTCCAGACAAGTGGATCAATGCGTTGCGCAGAAGAGTGCGTGGTTAGGCTTCAGACCGTATTGGGCCTCTGCAACAAGTTGAGTTGATGAGAATGGCGGTCCATTTCTAGTTAGCCACAAATTGCTGCAAATATAGACTTCGATAAGAAATTAGCCTCTGACGCGCTTTGGTGCAGACCCTGCTGCACGCAAAGCGCGGGACGCGTGTGAAATCGTCCTCTTCCGGCCGTCAAGGCACGCTTCGCTCTCTGGCCTTGACCGCCGCAATCGGACTCAGACACCCGGCGATGTGGCCACCAGTTCAAGCGGGTCAAGGGTAGAAGCGAAGCGTCCCTTGACGCGATTGAACTGGTAAAAGAGAATTGAAACAAGGTTTTGTGTGACCAAAATGGTCACCAAAACCGATCCCAAACGAACCGGCTCGACTTCAGAATCTAACGCCCCACAATCTCATGGCGCGCCGCTTGGGCCATAAAAGTGCATCGGGTGAGTTTGCGGACAGACGCAGCGGTGTCGATGGCGGCGAGGATGCCGGACTCGAGTGAGGTGTTGCTGTGGGTGGAACATGTGCCAATTCCAACTTTGCCCGATGTGAGTCGCCTGCCTCCTGAGCCAACGTCGCGTTGAACTTTGCGGGCGAGCATGGTCGTCCATTTCGCCATTTTCTGGGCCAGGCTTGGAGCAGATTCAGCTGGACCTTCGCTCCGTCTTACTTTAATCTTACCCAGCACAGTGCGGAGGCCATGATGGCTATGACCACATTCTCGACCAAGGGGCAGGTCGTCATCCCGAAGGCCTTGCGCCAAGCTAAAGGCTTTGAGGCTGGCGCGCAGGTTGAAGTGGTAGACCACCCAGACGGGGTGTTGCTGAAACTTGTGCCGGCGCAGAAAAAGCAGCCGATCTCGGCGCTGATCGGTCTCTTGCATCCACGCTACCGGGGTCCCGTCGTGACGATTGAGGAGATGAATCAGGCTGTGGAGGAGTCGGCGGCGGATCGATTTTCGCGCGCAAATCCATGATCAGTGTCGATACCAATATCCTCGTTCGGGCGATTGTCTTGGATGATCGCAGCCAAGCCGAGCGCGCCACACGCGTGTTGACAGAGAATATTTGCTTTGTGGCGCGCAGCGTCGTGCAGGAATTGGTTTGGGTCTTGACCAAGGCCTATCGTTTCGGGTCCGCCGACATCTGTTTGGTTTTGGAGGCGCTCACCCAGTCTGAGCAGCTCGTGATAGAAGACGAGCCTTTGATATGTCGGGCGCTCGATTGGTACAAAAAAGGCATTGATTTTGCCGATGCGATCCATCTCGCCGCAGCGCAGACTTGTGAGCGCCTTGCTACTTTTGACCAAGCCTTTATCAAGGCTACCCAAGCTCTTCAAACCCCCATTCCGGTAACACACCCATGACCCAGCCCGGTTCTGCCTATTTTATTCCTGAAGGCGAAAGCCCCATCATCCGCACCACTTTGGCGGTCATCGTCACCAACGAACCGGGCGTACTGGCCCGCGTGGTCGGGCTGTTTTCTGCGCGCGGCTATAATATCGAAAGCCTGACGGTGGCCGAGACCGACCATGAGGCCCATACCTCGCGCATCACCATCGTCACCTCCGGCACACCTGGCGTCTTGACCCAGATCCGCGCGCAATTGGGCCGTCTGGTCCCGGTCAAAAGGGTGATCGACTTTTATGGCGATGGCGATGCCGTGTCGCGTGAACTCGCCCTGATTAAAGTCAAAGGGACAGGCGATGTGCGGGTGGAAGCCATGCGCTTGGCCGATGCTTTCAAGTGCCGCATCATGGATGCCGGCCTGGATCACTTCACGTTCGAATTGACAGGCTCTTCGAAAAAGCTGGATGATTTCATTGATCTGATGCGCCCTCTGGGACTGGTAGAGGTTTCACGCACCGGGGTTGCCACCATTCGCCGCGGCACTGAGACGATTTAGGCGGACCGCAGTTAGACTGGCCATGATTTGGCCCAAAGTTCGCGATTGGATAGACTGATGACGGCAAAGATACGATTGCTCATGATGGTTGGGGTTGCCGCTGTGCTCGGCCTTGGCCTGGTTCTGGTCGGTCAAGCCAAGCCTACCGAAAAGGGCTTGTTCTTAGGCGTGGATGGCGATCCGCGCATGCGTCTGTGCGATGGCCCGGCCAATGGGGAACTTGCCGACCCCGCCGTGCTGCGCACCATGGGGATTGACGCACCTTTTGCCAAACCAGCCGGAGACAGCGCCGCCTATCGCGTCTCGGTCTTGCGCCCTGCCGGGCAGGAGAGCGTGTCCATCACGTTCCGCACCGTGCGTGAGGTCCCCGGCCGCTATGATATTGTGCGCTGGGACGGCCAAAAGCTGAGCCGGGCAAGCGGCACCTTGGATACAACAGATGCCGCCACTTTGGTCTATGCCATTGAGGATGCAAAAATCTGGGGCGAGTTGAAAAAGACAATTGAAACCTTGGCCCGCGCGGGCGATGCCACAGCCGTCATAGAGGTGCGCGCGCCCAAGCATGACCGCTGTGTGACCACGCGCTATGATGATGAGCGGGTGCGGCCACTTTTGGCCGTTTTTGAAAAAAAGATTGGCCAACTACCCGGCAGCCTGCCGTTGACGGGCCTTGTCGCACCTGAAGCCGGCTTCCGAGCCCCGCCAGCGGGTCGATAGGGTCCCTTTGCAAGTCGTGGACGTAATTCAATTGGATAAATAAGTCCTAAATCAGATAGTTAAGTGCGCGATTTGGTTCTATGTGAGCCAAGCGCGCGCGAGGAGAAAGCGATGAGGCGACCGATCCTGCGTTTGGTTTTGACCCGTGTTTTGACCCGTGTTTTGACCAGTGCTTTAGCCAGTGTGGCGCTGGCAGCGGGCACGACCAGCCCCGCCTTTGCACAAGCTGTTGGGGCTGGGCTGCCCAAGGCAGACTGGCAGGTGCCTGACGGGGCAAAAGCGGTGGACCAGTCGACGCAGACTGAACCTTTGCGACCTTTGCAAGAAGGTCCCCTACCGCCTCCATCAGAGCAGCCCCGCGCCATGGATGAGAGCCAAGAATTGCTCGTTCTTGATCGGGCTTTCGCAGATGCGTTGATGCGCGACGGGCCTTTGAAGGCCTATGAGGCGGTGCTGTCAGCAGAAGGCATGTTACACGATGCATCAGGCTCATCCCCGCCAGGAGCAGCCGGAGCTCAAGCCCGGTTTGCGACTTTCCCTGCCGATGTGACGCTGGAGCGCACGCCTGAAAGTGCGATGGCGTCTGGGGGGGCGGGCTCATCCTGGGGGCGATACGTCATCCGACGGGGTGATACGGCCTTGAGCTTGGGCCGCTATGTTACCGTTTGGCGGCGTGAGCCGACTGGCTGGCGCATGGTGACAGAGCTTGCCGCTGGCCGCGCCAGTACGCCGCCTGCACCTGCAACCGGGCCTTTGCCACGCAAACCGCCCAGCATCGCCCCAAAGTCAAACCCGGCCGAGCCAGCGGTTCCATCGAACTGAGCTGGCGCTGAAATCTTGTTTGATCAAGCTGAGCCCTTTGATTGACCTGAGCGCAAAAAACCGCTCTTAACCGCGGGCGAATTCACCCTGTCCTGCATGATTGTGCTGCGACAAAACCCATCTGGAGAGAAAAAATGCGCGTGTTCTATGACGCTGACTGCGACCTTGGCCTGATCAAGGACAAGATTGTTGCAGTTGTAGGCTATGGCAGCCAGGGCCACGCCCATGCGTTGAACATGAAGGATTCTGGCGTGAAAAACGTCTGGGTTGCTTTGAAGGCAGGCTCTGCCTCCGCAGCCAAGGCCGAGGCCGCCGGTTTGAAGGTCGTCACCGTTGCCGAAGCCGCCCAGAAGGCGGACGCCCTGATGATCGTCACGCCAGATGAAATCCAGCCTGAACTCTATGCCACCGAGATCGCCCCCTATATCAAGCCAGGCCAGACCTTGATGTTTGCCCATGGGTTTTCGGTGCATTTCGGCCTGATCCAGCCGCCCAAGGGCGTGGACGTGGTGATGGTGGCGCCTAAAGGCCCCGGCCACACAGTGCGCAGTGAGTATCAGAAGGGTGGCGGCGTGCCATGCCTTGTGGCGGTGCAGCATAATGAAAGCGGCAAAGCCCTTGATTTTGCTTTGGCCTATGCCTCGGCTGTCGGTGGTGGTCGTTCGGGCATTATCGAAACCAATTTCCGCGAGGAATGCGAGACCGATTTGTTTGGCGAACAGGCCGTTTTGTGCGGTGGTTTGGTCGAATTGATCCGTGCCGGCTTCGAAACCTTGGTTGAGGCCGGTTATGCGCCTGAAATGGCCTATTTTGAGTGCTTGCACGAAGTGAAGCTGATCGTAGACCTGATCTATGAAGGCGGCATCGCCAATATGAATTATTCGATCTCCAACACGGCCGAATATGGTGAATATGTCACCGGGCCACGCATCATTACGGCTGAAACCAAGGCTGAAATGAAGCGCGTGCTGGAGCATATCCAAAATGGCGGCTTCGCCCGCGACTGGATGCTGGAAAACAAGGCTGGCGCGCCCTTCTTCAAAGCGACCCGCCGTCTGGGTGATGAGCATCAGATCGAAGCCGTCGGTGCCCGCCTGCGTGCCATGATGCCCTGGATCGGCAAGAATAAAATGGTTGATAAAGCGCGCAATTAGGTCTGACTTGCTGATCCAAAATTTTTAAAGAACACGCCGGTCGCGCCTGCGCGACCGGTGGGATCGACAAGAATAAAATGGTTGATAAGGTTCTTGATGAGGGCCGATGCGCTGGACCGCGGCGCAAAAGAACCGCGTCTGGCAGTTTAAGGCTTGGCACAGCTTGCGGGTGCATAGCCAGCACTTCCAAAGTCGGCAAAAATCCCTAGTCTCCAATCCCGTAACCGCACAGGCGCTTGGTGGAGGTTGGGGATGGTGAACCGCACGAAAACAGGTCTCTCGGCAATCCTGCGGATCGGGGTCATGACGTGCAGCATGGCCCTAATGGCATTGATGCCGACCCATAGTTTGGCCCAGACCGCCAGCCCGGCCAATCCTGGTTATCTTGTCGTAATTGGCAAGACCACCGATCGGGTGAAGATCGCCGATTATGCGGCCAGCCTGCCGCCAATTTATGCCAGTCTGGACGGTCGTTATCTGGCTGTGGGCGGACCAGGCCGAGGGGTGAGCTGGTTGGAGGGCCCTTGGACGGACCGTTCCCTCATCTTCGCAGCCTTTCCCTCACGCGCTGGGGTTGATGCCTTTTGGTGGGGCGAGGCCTATCGCGCCGTTGTCCGTAAGCGTGACAATGCCGGTGTGTTTAGTGTGGTCGCGGTCGAAGGCCGCGGTCCCGTCAGTTTCGACGGGGCAGGGGGCGGCTATCTGATCGTGATGACGGGCCCGCTGACCAAGCCAGATGCGGCCTATCAGGCCGCCTCAGCACAGGCAGCCCAAGCCCTGAAGCAGGGGGTGGAACAATCAGGCGGTCGCCTGTTGACCGGCATTGAGGCGGGGGCGCTCACGCCGCTCGAAGGTGATAGTTTCTTCGACCGTTTGATTGTCGCTGCTTGGCCCAGCCAAGCTGCCCGCGACGCCTATGTCGTAAGTCCCGCGGGGGTCGAGGCAAGCCGCCTGCGGGCTGCGACCGGCCTGTCAATCGTGGCTGCAGCCAATGCCATTGCGGTGGCAGCGCCCAGCCAAACACCGCGTCCATGAGGCAAATTTTAGCCAGAGCGCCGCATCAAAACAAAACGAATCTTGGCACCAGACCCGTGCCGCAACCGACGAAATAGCCCGAAAATCGGCCCCTGCATGCCCCCTATGCGGAATTGCATGTCGGTGGTAACCCCCTCAAACACTTGGAATAAACAAGGCGGTTACATCTGAATCTCGCGTTTTGATTGTGTGCGACTGCGTTGTTGCGTTTGCGAATGGTGCTGTCGGGGGTAAAAGCCCCGCCATGAAGTCGGGACAAACCGGCCTCTTCAGGACCCTCGCGCGTGATGCTGCGACCGTCCTGGGGACTGTGTGTTTGATCGTATGCCTCAGCACGATCGCTCACGCAGAACCTGTGGTGGACAATGCCCAGGTTGATGCCGACACAACCACGACCCAATCCCAGGGTATACCGCAATCGCAACGTAGCATGGCCGAGCTCGACCGTGCGCGTCAGGTGCGGTGTCTGGCTGAGGCAGTCTATTATGAAGCGAAGGGTGAGCCCCGTCGTGGCCAGGAAGCTGTTGCTGAAGTGGTTGCGACTCGGGTGGCTTCAGGGAAGTATCCCAAAAGCTTTTGCGGTGTGGTCTATCAGCGCACGGGCAATCAATGCCAATTCTCGTGGGTTTGCCGGGCGCGTCGTGCACCCAGTGGCCTGCAATGGCAGCGTGCCAATGAGATCGCAGAACGCGTTGTTGATGGTTGGCGTCCCGGTGTTGCACCCGGTGCCACGCATTTTCATGCAACTTTTGTTGAACCCAGCTGGTCGCGCGTCTATCGCCGGGTGACCAGTATTGGCGGGCACGTTTTTTACCGTCCCGCTGTTCGCTAACCCGGCGCCTGCCACCAGACGCTGTTGTCGCGTGAGCCCATCCAATGTTGAAAAGCCCCTGCCGGAATAGGCGGGGGCTTTTTGACGCAAGGGGCAGGATTTACAAACTGCCTTCCCAGCATCTGGCCTGTTCGGCCCTTAATTCGGGTCGATGAGCACACTCTTGCGCATTTGCTTGGCAAGGAACTTTGGCAGGAAGCGGCTCATGAAATGGGCGCGCTCTGCGGCCTTGCCAACTTTGACGATAACATCATCGCCATGGACCGCGTCCCATGTGCGTGCTGCTGCCATCTCCACCGGATAAATCTCGATGCCCTTCATTGCGGGGCGTTCGCGCGAATTGGACCCCTGTGTTTCCACCATGTCGAGGATGGGGGTGTCGACAAACCATGGACACAGCGCAATCACCCGGATGTTCTTGCGCGAGAACTCCACATCCAATGCCTCACTTAAACCGCGGACCGCAAATTTGGTGGCGGTATAGACCGCCAGCTTGGGCGCACCAATCAGACCAGCGGTGGAGGATGTGTTGATGATGCGTGCACCAGGTGTGGTCTCCAACAAGGGCAGGGCGGCATAGACCCCATTCATCACGCCCTTGAGGTTCACATCCACCACAAGATCGGCACTGTCTTGATCGATGTCTTCATACCAGCCGTGCTTGCCAATCCCGGCATTGTTGAATAGCACATGCATCCGCCCGCCCGTGGCATCACCAAATTGGCTGACTGCATTGCTCCAGCCATGGCGATCCCGGACGTCGAAAGTGCCCGTACAGAATGAATCAACCGGCATATGGGCTGCGGTCTCCGCAAGGCCCGCTGCATTCACATCATAGAGGCCGCAATACCAGCCACGTTGGGCAAAATGCAGTGCGGTTGCCCGACCAATGCCCGAGCCCGCGCCGGTGATGAAGATGGTTTTTCGTCCGCGCGATTCACTCATAATCACGTCCTGTCTGGTCCTGCCCACAAGGTCTTCGCCGACTTTGTGCTCAAGCCGGTCGTGCCGACCGATACTCCGGTCGGATCGTCGACCACCCAACGACACATCCTGACTGTGGTCAAGAGTCCCCTCCTGCCACAGGCGCGCTATATGAGCACCTGCGACAGGAGTTTTGGCATGCAGGACCGTGAAACCAGGATCAAGCAATTGCGCTATCGTGCATGGCGGCGGGGCTTTCGCGAGCATGACTTTCTGATGGGCACGTTTGCCGATCAGCATTTGGCAACTGCCTCTGAGGCAGATTTGGGGGCTTTTGAAGCCTTGCTCGACCAGGCAGACTGGGACGTCTATTATTGGATCGTTGGGCAAGTCCCAGTTCCTGACCGTTTCCAAAGCCCGGTGATGGACCGCCTGCAGGCCCTCAGCTTCACGGTTGAAACCATTCGTCAGACAAGTTGAGCGCGCCCCCTCGCGAAATGGGCTGACGAGACGGTCTGTCTGGGTTAGACTGATCTTATGGTATCTTTACAAGATCATTATCCGACTTTGTGGGCCCGGCGGGCCGATCTGATCGTTCATTTGACTGGCTTGACTTTGGCGCTGTTTGGCGGCGGTCTGGCGCTGGGGCTGGCGGTCAATCACGCCATGTTGGGCAAGGTCGCGGCTGTGTCCATCTATGCGTTGGGCCTGATTGCCATGCTGGCTTTTTCCTTGGCCTATAATTTTGCCAAGCCATCTTGGCAGCCGTTTCTGCGCCGTCTCGATCATGCCGGCATTTTTTTGATGATCGCGGCGAGCTATACGCCCTTCACCACGCAGGCGTTAAGCGGCACGTGGGCAATCGGCATGACCAGTGCTGTGTGGGTGTTGGCCGGTCTCGGCATGGCTGGAAAGATGTTTTTGCCGGGGCTGGGCAAAGCCATCTGGGTATTTCTTTACCTGGCTTTGGGATGGATGGTGGTCATTGCGATCAAGCCGATGGTCAGTGAAGTTCCGGCTGTTGCGCTGTGGCTTCTTGCCGCCGGAGGTGTCGTTTATTCGGTGGGAACCCTGTTTTACGCGGCCAAAGGCTTGAAGTTCCGTCGCGCAATTTGGCACGGCCATGTCGTGGCTGCGGCCGGTTTGCACTATGCCGCAATCTTGGTCGGTGTTGTTCTGGTCGGGACGCCTTAAGCAGGACCTTTGCCTGCTACTAATCAGAAACATTTTTGATCACGCCTTGCATCCAATCCTCACGCGCCTGTTACTGGTGCTGCTCACCAAGAGCTAAGTCACCAAAAGGATTGGAGAAAACAGGATGAATAAGCTTGCGCGTCTGGCTGCGGGGGCAGCTTTAGCGTTGACATTGGTGTTTGGGGCAAGTGTCCCCGCAATGGCGCAGGAGTCGAGCTATAAGCCCGGTTCGGTCTATGAAATCTCCTACATCAAAGTGCTGCCCGGCCAATTTGAGAATTATATGGACTATCTGTCTGGGAATTGGAAAAAGCGGCAGGAGTTTGCCAAGAAAGAGGGTGTGGTTCTCAGTTACAAGGTCCTGAGCGTCAATAATGCCCGCAATGGCGAGCCTGACCTCGTGTTGATGATTGAGTATAAGGATTACGGCAGCATTGCGGAGCGTGAAGCTTTTGGCAAAAAGCTTGACGCCTACATGGCTCAGACCGCCCGCGCTGCTGAGGAAGCCTCCGCGTCGCGTCAAAAGATGCGCGAATTGATGGGGTCGATGGAGTTGCAGGAACTCGTCCTCAAATAGGCAGACCATCTGCTCACAATATGTGAATGGGGCTGTGGACGGTCGCCGTCCACAGCCCCTTTTTGCCCGATCTGCCTGCTTGACGCGGCTGACCATGGGTCGCACAAGCGTGACCCACAACAGGGAGACAACACCATGGCAAAAATCGGTTATCTGTGCGTCGGTACCAACGACTTTGACAAAGCAACCGCCTTTTATACCGCGCTTTTGGGCGAAATCGGCGGCAAGCCATTGATGCCGACTTCACAAGGTCTGATCTATCGACTGCCGGAGGGGGCCATGCTGATGGTTACCAAACCCCATGATGGACAGCCTGCCACCATTGGCAATGGCAATATGATCGCAATTCAGTTGGATGGCCGCGAACAGGTCAGCGCGCTCTACAACAAAGCCTTGGAATTGGGTGGCACATGCGAAGGCAAACCCGGCCCACGCGGGGCCTTCGGCGATTTTGCCTATTTCCGTGATCTCGATGGCAATAAGCTGGCGGTCTATTTTTCCGAGCGCTTATAAGATTTGATCAGGATGCCAGGCCGATTGAGGCCTGGCGGACCTGTTCGGTGGCCTGTCTGATCTGATCGGTTGAGTCGGCAATATCAGCCATCCGGCTCGAGATGGCCTGCACGCTCTGCGACGCGACAGCCATATTGGATGACATGGCGTCGGTGAGGGCAGATTGCTCTTCGACCGCGGCGGCAATCGCTGCAGAGACTTCATTGATCGAGCCGATGACTTGGGTGATCGCGGCAATGGCGTGCACCGCGTCGCCCGTTGAGCTTTGCACGGAGGCAACTTGGCTTGCGATATCGCCTGTTGCCTTGGAGGTCTGGTCCGCCAGGGTTTTTACTTCCGACGCCACGACAGCAAAGCCCTTGCCCGCTGGGCCCGCCCGCGCAGCTTCAATGGTGGCATTCAAGGCCAGCAGATTGGTCTGGGAGGCAATCTTGCTGATCAGCTCGATCACATCACCAATGCGCTGGGCAGCCTGTGATAGACCAGTGACGACCTCACTGGTCCGCTCTGCCTGCGCGACAGCCTGATTGGAAACATCGCGGGCCACATGGACTTGCGTGCCGATTTCATGCACCGATTGGGCAAGCTGGCTTGCGCCATCTGCAACCGCCTGCACATTGACCGAGGTCTGCTCAGACGACACCGAGGCTTGATGGGCCACATGGGCGGCGGTGTTGACGGCGTGACTGATGCGCGAGAGGTCTTGATCAATCTGGGCGTGGACGTGGGAACGCTGACGTTGCTTTTCGACATGACTGGTGATGTCGGTGGCAAATTTCACCACTTTAAACGGCCTTCCACCGATATCGCGGATGGCATTATAGCTGGCCTGAATCCAGATTTCCCGGCCGCCCTTTCCAAGGCGGCGGAATTGGTCACTGCGATATTCACCGTGACGGAGCGCATCCCAAAAGGCGCGATAAGCCTCGGTCTGGGCGTCTTCCGGCGGCATAAAGATCGCATGGTGTTTGCCGATGATTTCGCTTAAATCATAACCAACCGTGCGCAGAAAATTGTCATTGGCCGTGATGATGGACCCGTCTAGCGCAAATTCGATCACGGCCTGAGATTGGTGGATGGCTGCGATTTGGCTTTCAAAATTGGCCGCACGCAATTTTTCATCACTGACATCGGTGGCGAATTTGACGACCTTGCTTGGCTTGCCGCGCCGATCCAGCAGCGGGCAATAATCGGCCCGAATCCAGATTGGACCACCATCCTTGCGCACGCGCTTATATTCTGCCCGCTGCACGTTCCCAGCCTGCAACTGAAGCCAGAAATTGCGATAGGCTTCTGTGCCGCTTTCATCGGGGTCCACAAACATGCGGTGATGGCGGCCTTGGACCTCATCGAGTCGATAGCCCATCGCGCGAAGAAAATTCTCATTGGCTGTCAGGATAGTGCCATCGAGTGCAAATTCGATAATTGCTTGGGCTTTGTCGATGGCGGCGAGCTTAGCACGGTCGTCAGAGGTTTGTGTGCCGGGGGTAGGAGTCAGCCATGCCATGATTTCCGCACAATCCTCCGAAATCATTCTTCGATGCATCAAAATGAATAGGCTGGTCGCGTAAAGAGGGCGTAAAAACTTCAATCGAATTGACATCAAAATGTGTCAATCTGAGTTTCGTTTGCTGCCACGGCCCGACATGGATCTGATTGCAGCAAGCTGGCCTCGCCAAGCCTGCAGGCCACAGCTATATCGCCACACGCAATCTGCACGAGATTCCTTTCCCCATGCCCCAAACCCTCCTTGACACCCTGGCTCATGCCGCAGGCAATCTGCGCGTCACCCAAGCTGTGGCAGGCTATGATGCGAGCCTGATTGGACGGGCGGCCAAGGCGCGTGGCGGGGTAAGCCTGCATGTGGCGCGCGATGATGCTCAAGCGTCCAGCTTTGTGGCGGCTCTGGCGTTTTTTGCCCCAGACCTGCGCGTGGTGCGTTTGCCGGCCTGGGATTGTCTGCCCTATGACCGGGTGGGGCCCGCCCCGGAGATCAGCGCGACGCGGCTGTCGACGCTGACCCATTTGATAAGGCGCAAGCCGGATGACCCACCCCTTTTGGTGATCACCACCGGGGCCGCCCTGATGCAGCGCGTCCCCCCGCGTGAGCGTCTGGCCGCGGCTTCCTTTGCCGCCAAGCCGGGCCAGATCCTCGATATGGCGATTATTCAGGCTTATTTTGCCGCCAATGGCTATGCCCGCACCGCGATTGTGCGTGAACGGGGTGATTTTGCCATTCGTGGCGGGGTGATCGACTTGTTCCCGCCAGAATTGCCTGAACCTGTCCGCCTCGATCTGTTCGGCGATACATTGGAAAGCATTCGCAGCTTTGACCCGGAAACCCAGCGTTCGACCCATCAGTTAAACCAAGTGGTGTTGGCCCCGGTCTCAGAAGCCATCCTTGATGAAGCCGCAGCCAGCCGGTTTCGCTTGGGCTATCTGGAGCTGTTCGGCGCAGCCCAGGGCGATCCCTTGTATGAAGCGGTGACCAAACGGGTGCGCCGCAATGGGATGGAGCATTGGCTGCCCTTGTTCCATGACCGTATGGAGACTGTGTTCGACTATGTCGGGCAGGGGGCTTTGATCAGTCTTGATCCCCATGCGCTTGATGCTGCGGCTGAACGGGCCGCCCAAGTGGCAGATTATTATGAAGCGCGCCGCGTGCCGCCGCCAAAAGGCTCAAGCCCCTACCACCCGCTGCCGCCCGAGCGGCTTTACACAAGCCTGGCCGAAATTGAGACCGAACTTGCCCGCCATGATGTGCGCCGCCTCAGCGCTTTTGACGAAGCCCAAGGCGGCCAGCTTCTGGTCGAGACCGGTGCGAAAGCGGGGCGCAGCTTTGCCGCAGAACGGGCCAGCGAAGGCGTCAATGTGTGGGACGCGGCCCGCCAGCACGTAGAGGCTCTGGCCGCACAAGGCATCAAACCCATCTTGGCGGCGTGGACCGATGGGTCAGCCGAGCGATTGGGCCATGTGCTGCAAGAGCATGGCATGGCCAATCTCTATGCTGTGCCCAATGCACAGGCCATCGCCCTGATCCCGCCCGGCATGATCGGTCTGGCTGTTCTGCCGCTCGAGCGCGGTTTTGTGGCAGAAGATTATGCCATCCTGAGTGAGCAAGACATTCTGGGTGAACGTTTGGGCCGGGCCCGCAAACGGCGCAAGGCAGCCAGCGTAATCTTGGAAGCAGGCAGTCTGTCGGCTGGCGATTTGGTGGTTCATATTGATCACGGCATTGGTCGCTATGAGGGTCTGCGCACTTTGGATGTTCAGGGTGCACCTCATGATTGCCTTGAGCTGATTTATGCCGGTGGCGACAAGCTGTTCCTGCCGGTGGAAAACATCGAACTGGTCTCCCGCTATGGCTCAGAAGACGCCACCGCTCTGCTTGATAAGCTGGGCGGGGTGGCGTGGCAGGGCCGCAAGGCCAAGGCCAAGCAGCGCCTCAAGGATATGGCCGAAGCGCTCATCAAAATTGCCGCAGCGCGTGCCGCCAAAGTCTCAGAGCCCATTCTGGCAGGCTCAGGCGATTATGATGAATTCTGCGCCCGCTTCCCATGGGATGAGACCGATGATCAATTGTCGGCCATTGAGGATGTCTTCAATGATCTGGCCGCGGGCCATCCAATGGACCGGCTGATCTGTGGCGATGTTGGTTTTGGCAAAACCGAAGTCGCCCTGCGGGCAGCCTTTGTCGTGGCGATGAGCGGTCGACAAGTCGCGGTGGTTTGTCCCACCACTTTATTGGCGCGCCAGCACTTTAAGACCTTCTCCGAACGCTTCCGTGGCTGGCCGATCCGGGTGCGCCAGCTCAGCCGCATGGTCAGCGCGAAGGAATTGGCCGATACCAAGCGCGACTTGGCCGATGGCAAGGTTGATATTGTGGTCGGCACACATGCCGTCTTTGCCAAAGACCTGTCGATCCGCGATCTGGGCCTCGTCATTGTGGATGAAGAACAGCATTTCGGGGTCAAGCACAAAGAGCGCCTCAAGGAATTGCGCACCGATACGCATGTGTTGACCCTCTCGGCCACGCCGATCCCGCGCACCTTACAATTGTCTTTGGCCGGCATCCGGGAAATGTCGATCATTGCCACCCCGCCTGTGGATCGCTTGGCGGTGCGCACCTATGTCACGCCGTGGGACCCGATCACCATTCGCGAGGCTTTGCTGCGGGAGAAATATCGCGGTGGACAGGCCTTCTTCGTCGCCCCGCGGGTTGAGCATCTTGAAGAGATTGAACGCTTCATGCGCGAGATGGTGCCCGAAATGACCTATGCTGTCGCCCATGGTCAGATGAGCCCGACCCAGATGGAGCCGATTGTGACGGGCTTCTATGAGGGCGTGCAGGATGTGCTGATTTCAACCACGATTGTGGAAAGCGGGCTGGATATTCCCCGGGCCAATACGCTGATTACCTGGCGGGCTGACATGTTTGGTCTGGCCCAATTGTACCAATTGCGGGGCCGGGTTGGCCGCTCCAAGACCCGCGCCTATGCCTATCTGACAGTCCCAGCCGAAAAGCCGGTGACTTTGGGGGCTGAGAAGCGGCTCAAAATCCTGCAATCACTCGACTCGCTCGGGGCCGGTTTCCAATTGGCCAGCCATGACCTCGACATGCGCGGCGGCGGCAACCTGTTGGGCGAAGAACAATCGGGCAATATTCGCGAAGTCGGTGTCGAGCTTTATCAGCAGATGCTGGAAGAAGCAGTCGCGAGCCTGCAGGATGGCGGCGAGGTGGTGTCGCAACGCTCGTGGTCACCGGCGATCAATCTGGGTGTGGCGGTGCTGATCCCGGAAGATTATGTGCCCGACCTCAATGTGCGTTTGTCGCTCTATCGGCGTTTGAGCGAGCTTGAGAGCGATGCAGACCGGGATTCTTATGCCGCCGAACTGGCAGACCGCTTTGGCCCCTTGCCAGAGGAAGCCCGCCAACTCATCGAGATTGCCGGTGTTAAGGCCCTATGTCGCAAAGCCCATATTGCCAAGCTGGACGCCGGTCCCAAAGGTGCGGTGCTGACCTTCCGGACCGAAGCCGCACCCGACCCGATGAAACTGGTCGCCGCCGTGCAAAAACAACCCGCTTTGTTCCGCCTGCGTCCAGACGGCAAAATGGTGGTCAATGGTGATTGGACTACACCTGAACAACGCCTGAAAGGGGCCCGGCGCGCGGCGGCATTTCTGGCAACCGAAATGGGCTGAGGGCCAACCCCACCAATGCTCTCCTAACCGCGTCTCATCCCTGCCGTCCGGGGAGACAGCACTTTGTTGATTTCCACCTAGAACCGCTTTGGTGAAACCTGCGTTTCACCAAAGCGGAAGTGCGAGTTTGAGCGCGACATCTGGGTCGTCAAGTGTCGGTTTTCTTCGAAAACCGATCGCGCCGCGACGCAGCAAAGCTGCGCACTTGACCACCCAGGTGTCGCAAGAACAATTGAAATTGCGGTTTGGTGACCAGAATGGGCACCAAAGCGCTTCCAAGTTCTTTCGATGTCATCCCCGCCGAAGCGCAGCGAAGAGCGGGGACCTCCTTACGCTTTTGCTGCGCAACGAGATCCCGGATCGGCTAACGCCGTCCGGGATGACACCACATTTCATTGGCTGACTTAACTAAACGATGTCATCCCCGCCGGAGCGATAGCGCAGAGCGGGGACCCCCTCGCGCACGTGCGCCGCAAGGTCCCGGATCGGCTGCGCCGTCCGGGATGACACCCACTTATAAATGCAACCAACTCTAAACAATGTCATCCCCGCCGGAGCGCAGCGAAGAGCGGGGATCCCCTCGCGCATGTGCGGCACAAGGTCCCGGATCAGCTATCGCCGTCCGGGATGACACCACATTTCATTGGCTGACTTAACTAAACGATGTCATCCCCGCCGAAGCGCAGCGAAGAGCGGGGACCTCCTCGCGCACGTGCGTCACAAGGTCCCGGATCGGCTTCGCCGTCCGGGATGACACCCATTTATAAATGCAACCAACTCTAAACGATGTCATCCCCGCCGAAGCGAAGCGAAGAGCGGGGACCTGCTCGCGCATGTGCACCACAAGGTCCCGGATCGGCTATCGCCGTCCGGGATTGTCTGTTTGTGATGTGTCAGTATGGTTGGGCTGGTTAGGCAATTTGGTGGGTGGCCGCCCACCAAATTGCCGACGTTGGTACGACCGTGCCGGGATCGGGTTTGAGGCCCGTTGTCAT